>JAUIKB010000869.1 GCA_030430975.1 Polyangia bacterium | reverse complement strand
GGTTCGACAACAGCAGTTCGGTGCTCAGGTGCAGCAACATTCCGCCGCGCGTCCGCAAACCACGGAGCCTCAGCCCCGCCTGCATTGGGTGCCACCTACATCTGACTACCCTGGAGCACATCTAGCTGTTGCGAGCTTTTCGGTCACTCGGCGCCTGCTATGCGTCGCCGCGCGGCTTCTTTTGTGCCTGTTCTTGCTCTCCGGCTGCGGTTCCAACCGAGATCCCAACGCGCAGCGACCTAGTCCGACGGCAAGTCGAACGCGGCCCCGATCGTCGGCGGCAAAGCTGATCAGCATCCGGAGACAATCGAATCCGGAAGATTCGAAACCGATGTTGTGGTGCCGACGGAAGTGTCTGCACACGGCGTTCGAGCGTTTGGCTTCAAGCTTTCGGTGCCGCGGAGGTCGGGATCGTGCCGCTGGCGAGCCCGCGCGTCGAGACCCCACCGATGCGCTCGATGATGTTCTGAACTCGCTGCCGAAAGAGGCGCTGGCTGACGCGTCGGTGCGAATCAAAGCGACGTTGCCCGAGCAGCGACAACGCTTCACGGAACTCTTCGGCGACTCTGGACGCGATGTCGAGTTCCGCGAACTCCGATGCGCGGTCGGTGGAAGCTAGCGAAATCGCCTGCTACGATCGCGAATGCTGTTTCGCACGCATCGACGTACCGCGACATCAATTTTGCGGTGCAGAAAAAGCGTTCATTCGAAGTCATCGTCGGGCATCATACGTCTATGAGTGCTCGCGGCTCCGGGACGATGGTTGCTGCTCTGCTGTTTGTCACGGCGTGTGCATCACCCCAGGCGCCGCCAGAAACGGTTGCGCGCGGGAACGTCGCGTCGTTGGCCAAAGTCGTTCCGCCGGGGCGAGCCGACGTCTCGGCGCGACCCCTGGCGTGGGCGCAGCCCGTGCGTCGCAGCGGCTTGCCGAACCTGCACCGAGTGGACGAGAACTTCTACCGAGGCGCGCAGTTCAGTAGCGCCGGAGCGCCGGAGCTAACCGGTCTAAAGATCCGCACCGTCGTGAATCTGCGCTCGCTGCACTCGGATCGGCGCCGCCTCAAGGGCCAGCCGCTGCGGTACGAGCACATCCACACCGAGGCCTGGCACATTTCCGAGCGCGATATGGTTGCGTTTCTCCGGCTCGTCACCGATCCGAAAGCCCAGCCTGTCTTCGTTCACTGCGCGCACGGCGCCGACCGGACCGGCTTCATGACGGCGCTGTATCGAGTCGCGGTACACGGCTGGACCAAAGACCAAGCGGTGCGTGAAATGATCGACGGCGGCTACGGGTTCCACGCGATGTGGGGAAACCTGGTGACTAAACTCTACGAAGTTGACGTGGAGCAGTTGAAGCGCGCTGCAGGCATCGGCGCGGCCTCTTAGAGCGCAACAAACGAACGGCGCCCAGGCTTGCGGCCCGGGCGCCTATGGCTGTGAACAGCGAACTACTTGTACCAGCTACACTGCCCTTGGACGCAGCCGCAGCCCTGGACCTGTGGCGCCGTGGGCGGTCCGCACTCACAGGTGCTCGCGCCGCCGCTGATCGCCGGATTGAAGCACGTCTCGCCGCCGCAGCCGCCGCTCATGCAGTCGTCATCGGTGCTGCAGGAGTCTCCGACGTTTTTGATGCACGCCTCCTCGACGACCTGACGCGGTTCGCACTGGCCGTAGACCGCTTTACAGGCGGCTTCAGAGTTGAAGGTCTGGTCGCACTCGGTTCCAGCGCAGCCGCAGTCGATCTCTTCGCACTTGGTGCCGTTCCAGGCGTACCCGAAGATCGCTGCGCAGTCGGTACCGTCGCTGCGGGCGTCCTGCGGGTCGCAGTTTGAAGCGGTTCCGCACTCCGTGTACTTGGCCTCGCAGGCGGACTGCGAGTCGAACAGCGCGTCGCACTGGCTGCCGTTGCAGCCGCAGTTGATCAACTCACAGCTGCTGCCGTTCCAGGTGTAGCCGAGCGCAACTAGGCATTCTGTACCGTCCCACTTGGCGTCCATCGCGTCGCACTCGCCGCCGTTGCAGGTTGGGTTTCCCGCGCCACACTGGCCGGCGTCGTTGCAAAATTTCTCGACGGTAGTCTCGTTGCAGGTGGAGTCGCCGGGCGGGCACACGGTGCAACTGGCGCCGCAGCCCTTGCCTTCGCATGGGTCGTAACCGTCGCAGAGGACGTTGCCGGAAATGCACTTTCCCTGGTCGTTGCAGCTCGAGACGACGTCCAGTGCCTCGCACGCCGTGTCACCGGGCTTGCATGGGTTGCAGTCATCACCGCACTGCTTGTCCTTACATGGGTCCGCTCCGCCGCCGCTGCAGCTGGTAGCTCCACCGGTACACTGCCCCGAGTCGTTGCACACTTTGACCTCTTGGGTCTCGAAGCAGTCGGGGTCGTTCGGCGCGCACAGTTGGCAGGCATCGCCGCACGTCTTGTCCTTGCAGGGTTCGTAGTCACTGCCGATCGGCACGTCGCCGTTGTTCGTGCAGCCGCCGTCTGCGCCCATCAGCGCGGGCGTGGCGACGAACATCAGGCCGAAAGCGAACAGGCGAGATAGGGTCTTGGTATGGGTCATCTGAGTGCTCCTTAAGCACGCCCCGTGGGCGTCATACACGTAAGTGGAGGGCCCACATCGAATCCGTCTCAAGAAACGCGTCGGCCGCGAAAAAAATCGGCGCCTACCAGCAGGCTTTGGTTACGCGCGGCGCGTGCACCGAGCCGGGGGATCGCGCAAGAAAACTTCGAGTCAGCGACTGCGCTTCTGCCCTACGTCCGAGTTTGCAGAGCGTGAGGATCCGCGCGACCTGTTGCTCTTCGCTCAGCGCACCTGCCTTGAATCGCGACCGGTGCTGATCGAGGAGTTTCAGCGCCGACGCTGGACGGCCGTCGCGGAGTTCCCGTTGCGCCTGGGCGATGAGCTCGGTTTCGCCGGCGAGCGAGGACGCGACGGCCGGTGTACGCTGGGTCGAGGGTTTCGGCGCGGGCTTGTCGTCGGAAACCTCGTCGTCGGTGACGACCGCCGCCGTGGTGGCCGGAGGCGGCGGGGTCTGAACCGCGCGCGCTTTGCTGGTCGCAAGCTCCCGAGCGCGCTGGACGGGTTGGGTTGTGGCGGCCGGGGTTTCCGCGGCCGCGGGTGGGTCCAGGATCAGCGTCGCGGGAACGGCGACACCCGCGCCGGCGGCGCCGCCGATTAGCAGCCAGGTTGCAAACGCCGCCGCGCTGGTCTTGGCGGCTACGGCGGAGCCAGCGCCCGCAGTTGCTGCCGCTGTGACGCTCGCGGTTGTCGCTGCGCCTGTGCCCGCGGCGGTCGCCGCTCCACCCGTGCTCGCAGCGGTCGCTGCCTTGGCGGCGGTGGTTGCGGCGGCGGTGGCGCCGCCCGCCGCGATTCCGGCCATCACGGCTCGCTGGACGCGAC
>JAUIKB010000868.1 GCA_030430975.1 Polyangia bacterium | reverse complement strand
GTCGAACCGCCGCTGCCGCCGCTGCCGCCGGTCGAACCGCCGCTGCCGCCGGTCGAACCGCCGCTGCCGCCGGTCGAACCGCCGCTGCCGCCGGTCGAACCGCCGCTGCCGCCGGTCGAACCGCCAATTCCGCCGATCGAGCCGCCGCCGCCATTCGCGCCAGAGCCAGCTGTTGCACCCGACCCACCGCTAGCACCGGATCCGCCGCTGGCGCTCGAACCGCCGCTGGCGCTCGAACCGCCGCTAGACGAACCCGCCGTCGAACCGGCGGCGCCACCCGAACTGGAACCGCCACTACTCGAACCCGCCAAGGCCCCGGAGCCGCCAGACCCTCCCGACCCGCTGCTACCGCCGCTTGTCGTGGCACCGTCGTCGCCGCCGCACGCGGCAATTCCCCACGTTAATCCGGCGCTCAGCGCCGCCATCTTCGTCAGCGTTCCAATCCGTCGCATGTTCCACCTCAAAGCTAAGTTGCCCCAAAGCTAAAGCACATCCCCGACCGCGTCGCTAGCCAGGACGATCGCCGTGCACCCAGAACGGCATGACCCACGATCGGCCGGCGGCACCACTGAACAGACCGCTAGGACCAAGTTCCGGCTGCGCTGCAGCCGTCCCCGGCCGTAGCGCGGCCGCTTCCCGGCGCATCATCCGAATCTTCCGCCTCGCCGCGGGCTATAATTCCCCATGTTAATGCGCCGATCGCCAATGACCGGCTTCCCAGAACCGCCCGCATTCGACTCATTTCAGCATCCCACAGCACAGGCACAGCTGTTCACGCTCCTGCTCGCGGCGGAGTATGCCACAATAGCCACGTGGCACCGCCGAGCATTCTCGTCACCGGCGGTGGAAGCGCCACTGCGCTCACGGTCCTGAAGGGAATCCGACTCGATCCGGATCTCGACGAGTGTCGTGTACTGCTCGGCGACTGCTCCACTCTGATCGCCGGACGCCACCTCGCCGATGGCTTCGTGCAGCTCCCGCGTGCCGACGACGACGAGTTCATCGATCGGATGGCCGAAGCCTGCACGAACAACGACGTGGGTCTGCTCGTCCCGATATTCGATCCGGAACTCGAACCGCTCGCCCTCCACAAAGACCGATTTCTGAAGGCGGGCATCCGCGTCGCGCTGCCGAGCGTTGCGACCGTACGGGCGTGCCGCGACAAACTGGAAACCGTACGCAGGTTCGCCGCGATCGGGGCACCGCATCCCGCCACGTACAGCGCCGAAGGCGCGCGGGCCCTGGGGCCCGGTAGCTTTCCGATGATCGTCCGTCCACGGGACGGGCGAAGCAGTGAGCATGTCGTTCGCGTGCATGACCACCCCGAACTCGAACGTGCGCTGAGGCAGGTGCCCAACGCGTTCGTCCAGCACGACGTGTCACACCGCAGCGCGCGGGAAGTCACGGTGGACGTGTTCGTACGCGAAGATGGTCGGTTTCACGGTGCATGCCCCCGCGAGCGCCAAGTGGTTCGGGCGGGCCAATCGTACAAGGGCCGTACGATCGACGCGCCGGAAGTCGTGCGCTGGTCCCAAGCCATCTGCGAAGGTCTGGGGCTCATCGGACCCGCGTGTCTTCAGTGCTTCGTTCGCAATGACCAGCCCAGCTTCTTCGAGGTGAACCCTCGCTTTGGAGCCGCCTCGATTCTATCGATGCACGCCGGACTCAACATGGCCGCCCTACTCGTCCGTGAGACGCTAGACATGCCGATGCCGAGTCCCTCTGTTCGTGCCGGAGTGCAAATGCTCCGGTACTGGGAAGAAGTGATCACGATCGATGCTCAACCCTGTTCCATCGGCGGATTGGCCGAGCTGCGCGCGCGGCGCCGTTCATGAGTTGGCTGGCGCTGGTCGATTGTGACGGGCCGCTGATCGACGTGTCGGCTCGCTACGCAAGGATCCACAGCGAGCTCGCGGCCGAGTTCAGCGGTCGGCCGCTGCCATTGCCGGAGTATTGGCGGCTCAAGCGCGCCCGTGTCTCGGAGGTAGAGATCTTTACGCGCACCGGCCTGACGATAGATGACGCCGAGGCGGCCAGCGCCGAACGCCTGCGCCGGATCGAAACCGAGCGCTACCTACACCACGACCGAGCGTGGGACTTTGCCGAAACGGTGCTCCGTCAGCTACGCGATGCTGGCCTAGTACAGCGGGCCGTGTTGGTCACCCAGCGCGTCAGCCGACAGCGTACGCTGGACCTGCTGCAGCGCGTGGGACTGGCCAGGCTCCTCGACGGCGTCGTCGTCGGTCGCGGTGACAACACGCTGACCGCGAAGGTCGGAACGCTGAGGGCCGCGAGCGTCAACGTCTCCCAGCCGGCCGTTTTCGTAGGCGACACGGAGGTCGATATCGCGAGCGGGCAGGCGCTGGGTGCGCGTACCGTCGCCGTGCTGTCGGGAATTCGGTCGCGTGAGCTGCTCGAAGCCTGCGGCCCCGACGTCATCATGGATGACATCCGGGAGCTCCCCCAGTGGCTGGAAAGCCAAACGCCGCCGTGAATCAAGAGCGTCCGAAGCGCCCCCTGGTGCGTGCAGCCGTGGGACTCGTCATCAGCGTGCTGCTGATCGGCTGGGTGGTAAGCAAGATCGATTTCAACGTCTTGCGGGGCGCGATCACGTCGCTTTCCTTGGGGTATTTATCGCTGGCGGTCGGCTGTAAGCTGCTCGCAATGCTGATCAAGTCGGGGCGGTGGTCGCTGATTCTGAAAGCGACGTGGGGCCACTGGCCACAGCGCGCGATGCGCGCCTGCTTCGCGGGATGGTTCGGCAACGCCGTGCTGCCTTTGCGCCTCGGCGAGCTCATCCGGATAGAAATTGTACGTCGGCACAACGACGTGCGCGTGCCCGAAATCCTGGGAACGATGGTCCTGGAGCGCACGATCGACGCGCTCGTGCTCGCGCTGGTGTTTGCTCCCGTCCCGCTTTTGATTCCGCTACCCGACTGGGCGACCGCTGGCGCCGCGACCGTGAGCGTCGTGTTCGTCTGCCTAGCGGTGACGCTCTGGATCATCGCGGGCCGTGAGCTCGTCCCCCCGCGCGGCCTGTTTCCGGGCAAGCTCGGCGCGTCGCTGCATCGGTTCATCACGCGTTTCATCGCCGGATTCTCCGTTGGGCTGCGCACCGCTCGCTCGGCGCGGCTGATCGGTAGTTGTGCTGCGCTCACCGCGCTCGCCTGGAGCTGTGAGATCGGCGGTACCTTTTTTGTGTTCAGAGCGTTCGCGTCGAGCCTGACCGATGCCCAGGCCAGCGTTGGCGCAGCCGGCTTGCTCACCATCCTCGTTGCGCTGGGCGTCGCCGTGCCGTCGGCACCCGCCGGCATTGGCACGCATCAGGCGATCTACATCGTCGTGCTGGGCTGGTTCGGCGTAAACGCCAGCGCCGCGACGGGCATGAGCGTGACGGTGGTCGGCGTGAT
>JAUIKB010000016.1 GCA_030430975.1 Polyangia bacterium | reverse complement strand
AGCATGAGCGATTCCAAACGCCTAGTCGTCGACGGTGTCGATCTGACTCCGGGCGCGCATCAGGACCACCGAGGTGTCGACCTCACGCTGATCCGTGAGTCGCTCAAGCTGACACCCGCGGAGCGCCTCGCCCGGAACGAAGAGATGATCGAGTTCGTGGCGTCGGTGGAACAGTCCCGCGATGGCGCTGGCTGACATCCTTCTGACGCTTGCCAGCCACCAGGTTCGGTTCATCGCGGTCGGCGGGATTGCCGCCGTCCTACGGGGCGCGCCCGTGTACACGCGCGACGTGGACATTGTCTACGACTTCGCTGAAGACAACCTGGACCGGTTGCTGGCGGCCCTACACGAGCTGGACGCGGTGTTTCGAGATGACCCGCGCAACTTGCGCCCGAATCGAAGCCGTCGGCGATGCGTCCGACATCGACGTCGCAGGTCACCCTATCCAAGTGCTCACGCTGGATCGATTGATCCAAGTGAAGCGAAGGCTCACGCGACCGAAAGACAAGCTGATGCTGCTACAGCTTGATTCGCTTCGCGACGAACTGACGAAGTAGATCCAAGCAAAGGAGAAGTGCTCCGCCGGCATCTGACCCGCTAGTGTGGCACCCGTCTTGCTCAGGCGTCGGAATGCTTTCCCAATCACGCATTTCACTGAGTTCCAAACGACCCCGGCGTCGCGGTTTCGGCACAGCTGGCACACTCGTCGCGCCGGCATTGCTCTTCAGCCTGGCCTGTGGCGCCCGCACAGAGACGTTGAGCGAGCACGCTGCTGGCGGCGGACCGGCACCGGCTCCCACTAGCCCCGGCGGACCGGCGGTGCCTCCGGGCCCAAACGATCCGATGGGTACTCCCAACCCGACCACCCGGATCGAGATGCTCGTACCGCCGACTCAAGTGGTCGATGGCGACGTGCAGGGAAACAAGCTTGTTGCCAGAAACGGCGGCTTCGATCTCTTGGCCAGCGTCGACGGCGATCTCGCAGCAACCAGATTGACGGTCAGCGACCGAATCGAAACCTCCGCGAGTCACCTCGTCCAAGCCGGCTGGGGCCCCTCCGGCCAGTGGACCGCACGGAGCACTGAACTCATCGGCTGTGGTCTAAACTTTACCCCGAGCCCCATCGAAGTCATGGGTTACGAAGGGGCGTACACGAAAACGATCACGCGCTCCCTGCCATCCGCGGCGGGATGCAATGGCGTGGCATTCGCCGGAGCGCAGGGGCTCCTCGCTATCCATCGCCGACCTCCCTCGGGTGAATGCTGCTCTCGCCCGGAGCTGGTCGACTTCGACGATCCAAGTCGCTCGAGAGAAGCCTTACCCGACGGCGAGTATGGATTCTTATCGCTCGCAGCCTTTGGCGGTGAATTCGCGTGGGCCGCCGAAGTGGCTGATCGATCTCAAGTGCGCATCGCCTTCGGAAACATTGACCGCACGACCACTGAATTTGAAATCCCCACACCGAACTTCGACGCAAACCTGCCGCGCCTCGCCGCCAACCCGGCGATCGGCGACGTGCTCACTCACTTTCACACTACCGACCGAAGCGTCCGAGCCATTGCGGTAAGCCGGTCCGGCACCACGCGTTTCGACCGTAACTATCCGGCGCTTACGCCCGACCGAAGCATTGGATTCGCGGCCGCAGCTACCACTCAGGGATGGCTCGTCGCGTCCGGCAGTTGCAGCGAAGGCAACGGACAAGTGCTCGTCGAGCATATGAATGGGACCGGTGACGGGGAGGCGATTTCGCTCGACGTAGGCTGTCCAAATTTCGTGCGTGCTGCCGCCGTCGACGGGAACGTGGCACTGGTGCTCTGGAGCGACGAAACCGGGCTAAGCGCTTCTGCCTTCCGACTAGCGTTCAACTAGGGTGGGCTCCCTTCGCGCAGAAGCTGTCTATGACCCGGCGCGTACGCGCAGACCGATCTAACCCCGTGTGCTCGGATGCCCCAGCAGCAAACACTATTGAACGGTCACACGAACGTTGTCGATCGCCCAGGATTCATCGTCCAGCGACTGGACTCCTTCGCCCTCGAGCTGGAACGAAATCTCAACCGAACTTGCGGTGTGGGGAATGTTCTGGAACACGGGATCGGCCCCCAGATGATAGGCGCTGTCGCGATAGTACCCTCCGGGACCGTTGAAGCCGAGATCCACCTTTCTCGCGAGTTCAACGCCGGGGGGCGGCATGTAGCTTTGGATCTGAGAGTCGAGCGCGTTGGCAAACGACTCCCGAAAGATCTCCGTCCCGTCCACTTTCACCACGAAATAGTCCCCAGCGGGGAACGTACCCGTTCCGTCCAGGGAATCGATGGCGGCGAACAGGAAGTCGACGGACAACTCACTGTGAGGCGCCAGGTCGTCCAAGCACACCAAGATCGCATTCCCTGTAATTCCTCGCAGAAACGTTGGTCCGAACATGTTCCCGGGAGGACCCAGCGGAGCATATCCCTGGGAAGGCGTCAGCATGGCCGATCCCGGCTTGACCGTCGACGGGAGGCCCTGCTCAAAGTCGATACTAACCTCGGTTACTCCGCTCCCGCCGCTGCCACCTGACGCACCGACGCCGCCGCTGCCACCTGACGCACCGACGCCGCCGCTGCCACCTGACGCACCGACGCCGCCGCTGCCGGCACCGCTCGACCCTGTCCCACCCATACCTGCGGCGCCCGACGACGAACCGGCCCCACCGCTGACTCCTGCGCCACCCCCCGCGGTCCCGCCGCCGCTACCACCTCCGGTCGCACCGGCTGTTCCGGCGCTTCCGCCGGCGCCCCCTGACGCACTGCTTCCCGCGCTACCCTTCGACCCCAAATCGGCCGCTCCATCTTCGCTACTGCAGTTGAGGAACAGCCAACTTGCGGCCGCGGCAGCGGCTATCCGCAGTGTGAGCGAGCCACCGCGACGCGTGGACTTGCTAGGAATCGCACTCGGAATCATCATCATCGTTCCTCTCGTTCAGCGTTTCGACGTCACCGCGATTCGCAACGGTTGGCACTCACTGTTCTGCTCCGGTCGCGCTTCGTCCATAGTCAATTACCCCAACCCTACGGCTTGCTCGTTTTGACTTTCATACCCTCCCGCTGGGCCCGATGACCCGACGCGTCCGAACGGCTGACCTGGTCGCCTTGATCGAAGCAAGCTACCGAACCGATGGCACCGCGGACGATTGGTTGTTCGGTATCGGCGACGCTTTCGAACGTTTGGTTGGTCACGGGCGCGGCGCGCTGCTCTACCGCTATCGGCAGGACAAAGGCCAGCTACGCCCAGTCGGTCGACCCGTGTTCACTCACACCCGCTCGCGGTTTCACTTCTCTCAAACGCTTGGGAGGTTCGCGACGCACGCCGGCCTCATCGGGTTCCTTGATCGCATCCACCCCCAACTCGCCGAACGCAGTTTCCTGGCGCCGTGCGGACCGGGTTGGCTGGTTGCGCAGGCGTCTGCCATCGCCGAACGCCATCGCCATCCGGAGTGGATGGTCAAGCCGCCGCCGCTCGCCACGCGACTTGGCATCACCGACATCTGGGGCATGAACGTCCCGGACGCACGCGGCGGGGGACTCACCATCGGCTGTCCGGAACGCGAACTCCGAGAACACCCACGTGCACACTTCGACGCCATCGCCTCTGCAGCCGACGCGATTCAAGCCGGCCAGCGGTTGCGCGGGCACGTCGAGGGCATCGACCGGAGCGGGTCAGAGGAAGCAGTCTTTTCACCTGACGGTAAGCTCGCGGATGCGACTGGAGCCGCTCGCTCCCCAGAAGCGCGTTCAACACTCTCCGACGTCGTGCGGCGCCTCGACTCGTCACGCGCGCGACAGGCGCGCAGCCAGTGGAGTGGTGAGCCCGTGTGGCCAGGCATCATCAGCGGGCGTTGGTCACTGGTCCAACGTGTTGAAACCGATGGACGTCGGTTCATCATCGCTCACGCCAACGCCAAAGGCGTCGTGAACCCGCGCAAACTTTCCCCTCAAGAAAAAGAAATCGCCAACTGGGCGGCCGCTGGACTAATGAACAAAGAAATCGCTTCAGCGGCAGGCTGTTCGGTGTCCTCGGTCGAAGCAACCCTCGCGCGTGTGATCAAGAAACTCGGCCTGGGCTCGCGACTCGAACTCGTCCTCGACTACAAGAGCGCCTCCAAGTCGTTGGCTCACCACATCGGTGGGCTCTCCGCTGACGAACCGCTGGTAGCGCTGGAGTCTCAGCCACGACTCAACTTCGGCGCAGACCTCACCGAAGCTCAGCAAGAAGTCGCCACCATGATTGCGCAGTCGTACTCAAACGCGGAAATCGCCCGACGACGCGGAACAACGACACGTACCGTCGCCAACCAAGTGCGCGCGATATTCGAACGCTGTCAGGTCCAATCGCGTGCAGAGCTACTAGCGCGTGCGCTCAGCGATAACACCTCTGAGTCCGAATAGACCCGGTGGGCGACGACCCAATGCCGTCGGCCGGACGCAGACGTTTGGCGGGACGCTTCGCCTGGACGTTCCCCAATGCAAGGCCGCGCGCCTGAAGGGAGGGACCGGCCGCCGGCGCGAGTGACGTTCGACAGCGTTGCCTCGACGTCCACTGACACGCGCCGCCGGACGAGGGTGGGACTTCCCACGAGAGGACTCAGTGCTGCGCATCGGCGGCGGCAACGAGCTCCACTACGCCGAGAACAACTAAGAAGAATCCAACGACTGCCACCCGTTCGTGCGCGGGAAACTGCTGTGCGTTGATGGATCAGATCTGGCTGAGGCCGGGTGGGGCTCGGTAGCGGAGAGCCGTACCCGACTGGTCGCTCAGCGGCATCAAGTCGTTCCTTCGTTAACGACACCATGGTAATTGAGGCTGCGTGGGCACCTACCATACGTTCTTCGTGGCGACGGATGCGCAACTCGACCGGCTGTTTCCTGGCTGGGTCACGGCACTGCCGAGTAAAGCTCCCCGTCCCGGAATCAATCCGTTTACGAAGCAGCCCATCACCGTTCAGGATTGGGCTCCGGCGCATCCACCAAAACCGCTTGGCTCACCGAACCTGTACGACGACGTGTGGGGTCCGGCCGCACCGGCCCTAGTGGTCGCCAACGAGTACATGGCGATGCTCGAAGAAGCGTGCGCACCGGGCTTGCGCGCCCTCCCACATTTCCGCGATAAGAATGTGCACATGTACGCGTGGGAACAGCTCGGCGACCTCGCACCAATGCTCGACCATGAGCAGACTGCAACGCCGCCGATTCGAATCGGGCGTGAAGGCGACGATAACATTCCGAAAGTCTGGACGCTGTCTCGCTCCGCAACTGAAACGCTCGCCGATCTCGCCGACGACGCTTTGCAACCTCTGGCCCTGCGCATTCTGAGTGAGTACGAATTCTGCGATGAACCGGTCACCGATGAAGCCGCCGCTGGCGTCGCGGCGGACCTACTGACGCCATTGCGAACCCTCGCGCGTACCGCCATCGGCGCCGGATCTCACCTGTGCTCCTACTTCGCTTTGCATTACTGAACGCGCGGGGACGCTCTCACGCGCGCGGCAGCCGATGGCGGGCAGTTGGATGAAGTCGGAAGGGTTGGGCGGACCTCGGCTAATCCTATATTACTGCTCGGCAATCATTGTAGCGTTCCGCTACGATGGGCTGAACGCTGCTAGTTATTCCCGCGCGTCGTGCAGACGAGGCGCAGACTAGTCCAGGCAACGATTGAGCAGTACCGACGCTGTCGTGGCGCTGAAGCCTCCGGTAATTATGTCAAGCCGCCCGTCTCCGTTGAAGTCGTCCACATATGTGTTCAGCGGGTCTTTACCCACGGGCCAGTCACTTCGTTCGAAAGTCGCTCCGCCGAGATTTCTCAGAACGGTGACGGTGTGAGCGCCGTTGGTGACGACTAGGTCGACCCGACCATCGCGGTCCATGTCAGCCGGGTCAATGTCGAATGGGCCTAAACCAACCATCCAGTCAGCGCGCGGAGCAAAAACGCGGTTGCCTTCGTTCAAGAGTACAACAGCCGTGCCGTTGTCATACGGCTGGGCACTCCAGCTTGAAGCAACGGCGATGTCGTTTTTCCCATCTCCGTTCAGATCGGCGATGGCGACCGAATTTCCTTCGTCCACCACAGCGTGGTCGATTCGAGTGAACGCGTTGGCCCCCTCGTTGTAGAAGACGCTCACAAAGTCTCCCACACCTTGCACGACCACGACGTCGTCTGCCCCGTCACCGTCGACGTCGCCGACTGCGATATCATACGGCAACGCACTGGTTGGGTGGTCTAGATGTTCCCCGAACGTCCCGTCACCTTGGTTAAGCAGCACGCTAAACGTCGACCCGAAGTAGTTTTGCGCGACGATATCTAGCTTCCCGTCGCCGTTCAGATCCCCCACCGCGATCGCATTCGTCAGCACATCGTCCCCGTAGGGACCGGTTGGGTACTTTGCGGTCGCAAACGTCCCGCTGCCCCTGCTCAGCTTCACCTCAACGCTGTTACCGGTGCCACAACTCATGGCCAGGTCGTCTTTCGAATCACCGTCGAAGTCGGCAACCACTGCCGTTGTCAAACTGCCGCATGACACGTAGTCCATTGGGGTTCCGAAACCGGGCGCGGCAGCGTCGAAGAGGATGCGTAAGTTGTTGCCTGAACCTGAGCCCAGGATGGCCATGTCCGGTGTGCCATTGCCGTCGAAATCGCCTGTCGTGACGTCCCGCGTACCTGGCGATCCGGTATAGACCAGGGGTGCCAGCAAGCCGTTGCTACCCTGATTCATAAACACTCGCACCGCGTTGTTTCGAGCGTCGTGAGCCGCGGTTACACCCGTCAGTATCTCCGGTTTCCCGTCGCCGTTGACGTCGCCCAGCGCGATACTCGTGCCCTTCCCGGAGAGGCGAAAAGAATCGTCGATAGCGAACGTTCCGTCCCCCTGATTGCGATATATGCCGGCGATGCCAACGCCGTTCGTTGACGAGAACACAGCGTCGAGCGCGCCGTCGCCGTCGATGTCCCCAAGGGCAAGCGTGTCGACGTTGTAGCTCATCAGAAACCCCGTGTACTCCTTGTACGGGCCAAACGAACCGGTACCGTCGTTCAGGAACACGTTGATTCCGTAACCGAGAGACGCTGCCACCACCATGTCTAGATCACCATCGCGGTCCACATCACCGAGCGCCACGGCCTTCGGACGGTCACGCGTGCCGTAGGAGATGCGGGGCGCGAAGGTCCCGTCGCCGTTGTTCCGGAATACGTCGGCAGAATCACTCTCATTCGCAACGACGAGTTCTGGCCAACCGTCACCATCGAGATCTCCAGCAACGATGGACTTGGCGTACGATGCGGGATACCCGACTTTGGCTGCAAACGCGCCAGCGCCTTGGTTTAGGAACACGGCGATTTCGCCCGCTAGCTCACATGCGACGGCTAGGTCTGGTTTCCCGTCTTGGTCGAGATCGCTAATGGCGATCGACTCGGCGTATACGCAAGCTGCGTAGTCAACGCTTGGCGCGAAGGTGCCCGTTCCGTCGTTGAAGAGAACGCTCAGCGTGCCAAAGTTGGCGCCGCTCGCGGCCGCAAGGTCGATGTCCCCGTCTCCGTCGAGATCGCCTGCCGCGACTCCACGAGGTGCTAGGTCGTGGAGGTAGTTCGTGCGGGTAGAGAACTTGCCGTTGTCTTGGAGGTGAACGCTTAGCGCGCCGCCGAAACCGCTGCCCGCGACCGCTAAGTCCAGCTGCCCGTCCCCGTTGAAGTCACCAGTAGCGATGGAATCCGGCTGGCCCGGACCCGTGAACCAGAGTGGCGGCCCTGGCAAGCCGAAGTCG
Organism: Polyangia bacterium; assembly: GCA_030430975.1. GTDB lineage: Bacteria > Myxococcota_A > Polyangia > Polyangiales > Polyangiaceae > JAUIKB01. The sequence goes on along the minus strand of JAUIKB010000016.1, from coordinate 11,059 downwards.
ACGCAATCGCACTTGCCTGACACGCATCGCCCTGAACCGCAGTCTTGCGGCCCACCGCATGACTGCCCGTTGTCGCAGGCCGAGCAAGACCCACCGCAGTCAACGTCCGACTCGCTCCCGTTGATGATCAGATCGTCGCAGGTCGCATTGCAAACACCGAGTGAGCACCCGCTACCCACCGTACCTGGGCAGACCGTGCCGCAAGCGCCGCAGTTCATCGCGTCATTTTGCTGGTCGACGCACTCGTTGCCACAGACGCCGTCGCCGGTTGAACACGGCACGCAAACATCACCAACACACGTCGCCGTGCCCGAGCAATGGAGCGGGGAGGTGCAACCGCAGACCCTCGACGGTAGGCACACGCCACCTTGCGCGCTCGATGTGCAGTCCGCGCAAGCAGCGCCTGCAGCTCCACACGCCGATGCGGCATTGCCCGGTCGGCACTCGACACCATCGCAACATGCCCCGTTGCACGGCATGGAGGGGCTACACAGCGAGGTGCACATCCCCGTCGCGGTGTCGCACGCCATCCCGACAGGACACTCGCTCGCCACCGTGCACGGAGCCGCCGCGTCCACCGCGGCATCCGCATCGCTAGCCGCATCGGTCACGTGTCCCGCGTCGAGCGCAGCGTCAGCAGCGACAGTCCCGTCGCTCGAAGCGTCCGCCGCCGCGTCGAGCTGCGTGGAGTCGTTGGCCACGTCCGCCCCAGCGGCATCGACGGCTGCGTCCGGACTCGAATCGCTCCCGGCGTCCGGCACGCCAGAATCGACGCGAGCGTCCGGGGACGGCGTGGTGCCGGCGTCGCGGGCCTTTCCATCTGGACCCCCGTCATAGGCGTTGGCTACATCGTCACTAACGCTACCGCACCCCAGCAGCGTCATGCCCACGAACATAGCGATCTGAACCCGCACGTTCACCTGATTAGGTTACCATGATGGGCTCTAGGGGCGGCTTGAACGTACTCGAATCGACGCGAACGGCGGAGACCGCGGACGCCCACGCTGCGAAACTCACGGCTGCCAGTTAATCCTAACGCTGGTTGGGTTCCCCCAGCTACCCGTGGGCGTTGGCAAACTGATCGGTGCTGACAATGACGAACCGAACTTCGCCGCAACCCGCAGATTCCGATAGGGATAGAACGTGCCCCCGCCTCGTTGAAACGTGGCGACCCGATCCGAACGATGCGCAAATACCACGTAGTAGTAACTCGAAACAGGAACCGCAGCACCGGGCGGGTCGACTCCGACGTCAACAACGTAGGTGTTGTAAGTAGAAGTAGTGGAGTCAGCTTGGAAGTACGCAAGGAAGTTCCCATCAGGCGCGAGCGAGCGTATCGTCTCTGACGCGCCGGATGGCAGGTCGTAGAGCCGCGTTGCGTTCTGGAGGTGACCGGTGAAACGGTACGCTGAACCTGATGAACTGTCCGCGATCAGCACCGAATCGTCCTGTGCGAACAGCAGGTTCGAGAGGGCCTGACCCTCGGCCTCAATCTTCCCGCTGCTGTCGGATGCGAACGAGTATAGGTAACTGCCGTCCGCCTTCGTGTAGGTGAGGAAGCCGCCCGCAGGGGAAACGGAAAAACCGGCCGTCGAGGTCGCTAGCTGCGACAGGAGAACCGGCGAACCACTGCGAAGATCGTAGCGATTGAGCTCCCCGGCATTGGACTGAACAGCATAATCGCCGTCTGGGCTGAGGAATACGGCACCTGTGTGTGGCAGAATCTGCATCGCCGACTCGTCGCTAGCGTCTGCGTCAAATACCCTGTCGCCGACGGCGAATCTCGAGCCATCGTGCGACCACCTGACAAACGAGATAGAAGTGTTGGACGGGATCGTTCCAACCTTGACGTGCTTGACGACAGCGTTCGCCGCGATGGTATCTACGTAGATTTCATAGCCGCTTCCGGGGCTCGTGACGTACGCGATGCGTAGGTCCGTGGGCGACCAAACAGCCCGATAGATGTCGGTGGCAATCTGAACAGGTACCGGAATCTGCACTGTAACGTCTGCGATTGTCAGCGGACCAAACTCTTGCCAACTCAGCGCGTGCTTGGAGTCCGGCGCCCACGCGAGGCCACCCTGGAACCCCGGATTTGGTAGAGCCGGCACCGGAACCGAGATCGCGTCCGGCGTCACGTGAACGACGTACCCAACCGACATGATGTGTTGTCCATCGGGCGACCACTCGGGAGTTCCGCCCAGACCAAGCTCCTGGGCGTGTACTGTCGGGAGATTGTTCGTATTTACCGCATAGTTTGTAGAGTTGTTGTTGTTATCCAAATACCTGTACGTGAACCATCCTTGAGAACTAGTCGGAGGAGCACCGCCGCTACCCCCCGCACCACCAGTATTGCCACCTGCCCCGCCGCTAGCGCTGCCAGCCGAGCCACTTGAGCCGCCCACTCCGCCGGAACTGGCGCTGCCAGCCGAGCCGCCGCTCGAGCCACCGGCACTGGTGCCTCCTTGAGCACCGACGCTGCCGCCGGCCCCGGACGTTCCCCCACCGCCGCCGACGGCGCTGCCAGCGCCACCCCCCTCGCCACCAGTCGAAACGGGAACGCAAAGACCATCAGCCTCTACCGTTCCCGGTCCACACGCCAGTCCCGGGTCGTCCGTTCCACAGGCCGCAACAGCACAGGTGCCGACAACAATACTGAGGATTAGCTGTGCGGAGCGATGGGATTCTGATGGCACCATGACTGGGAGTATCACCCAACAGGGGGCTCCGAGCTAGTCCAGCCTGCGGTTTCGGAGTTCGGTGCTCGTCGAGCTATCGCTGACTGTGCGCGGCGGCACACGCCGCGGCCTCGGTCAGCGTAGCTGCTGGTGCGACGCTTGTTGAACAACGCATTCGAGCGACCGTGAGCCGCCGCCCGAATGGATGGGAAGCTGATTGACCAAATCCCGGCTCAAGCCGGGTGGGGCCAGGTAGTGGAGCGCCACCTGGGCGAAACTCCAACACCCACCTGCACCCGGCGCCGAAAAACGTTCCCAGCGACCAGCACGCCACGCCTGACCGCCCCCGCGAGCTAGTGGTAAACAAGCCCGCCATGCGTTCCTACCTTCCCGCGTTGCTGGTCGTCGGGTGCGCGGCACCGCCCCCGGCCGTGACCGCCACGGCGAGCCAACCTGCGGGCGCCGTGAGTATCTCACCGCCTCCACCCAGCGTCGGTCCGAAGGTTGACCAACGGGCGATCGTCGATCTGGTGCGCGCGTCGAGCAGCGCCGTGTTGGAACGCAAGGATGTCGACGACTTCCTCCGGCCCTGGGCGCCTGACGCCGTGTTGGTTCGGTCGCGAGAGGAGTCACCGTCAGCGTACAATGTCGAGCTCGATCGCGAGCAGGTCCGGGCGGTCCGCCGCATCCTCATCCGAGACGAGCTGCCGCGAACGTTGGAAATCGAGAACATCGACGTCCACGTCGACGGGAGCACCGCCACGCTTCGCTGGCGAGCCACGACGAGCGCCGGCAACGCTCGCGATGTATTCCGTGAGGAATATAAGCTTCGTCGCACTTCCGGCGCCTGGCAGATTACCGTTATGCGTTACTGGCCGGAGTCGCGCACCGTCGACGGCGAAACGGCTCACTTTGGCCCGACGTGGACCCGCACGATCGATCGAGAGGTCGACAAGGCGCGGGAGTCGGGCGACTCGGGACAGCTGCTATACAAGCTGTTCGGAGCCTATCGATACCGCGAGGCCTACGAGCTCGCCAAACAGCTGACATCGCAAGACGACGTCGACAGCTGGACCTGGAAAATGCTGCGCGCGTGCGCCTTGATGGTAGGCGACGTGACCACGGCGGAGACCGCGGACACCCGCGCCGCGGAGCTTGAGAAGCAGCCGTAACAGATTCGACCAGCGGCCCGCAGAGACTACTTCGGTTCGGGCGTGCAACGGTCGATTCGTAGGTCGCCGTTCGCACACCCCGCCATGTCGATTCCGCAGCTCGTGACCTCCGTCTCGTCATCGCGACATTCGAAGTCGCTGCAGCTACAGCTCGTCGGCTGAGATAGCTGGCTAGTTCTCACGCAGCAATGTCGGAACGAACTGTCACAAGACGCCTGGTCTCCAGTAATGAACAGCCCGCACGTACAACTGATCGACCCGGTCGAGCAACCCCACTGAGTGCAGGTGCACGTTCCTGTCTCTGGGTAGCCTAACCGGGTGCAGCAAACAGCATTCGGCACGATCCCCGGCGCGCACTCGACGCCCGGCGTTGGCTCGTTGCCGCCACCTGCTTTGATGCAGATACAGCTGTCGGGATCGACCTCACAGTGCATCGTGGGAAAGCTGGAACCGCCCCCCGTGCCTGCGGTGCCGCCCCCCGTTCCGGCCGTACCGCCGCCCGTGCCCGCCGTACCGCCGCCCGTGCCTGCGGTACCGCCGAAGCCCCCACCTCCGCCACTCCCGGACGAACAGGCCGTCACGAACAGGATACCGACCAGCGCACCGACGAGCGTTTTCATCGCCAGAGCCTACGGGGTTCCGGGTTCGCGATCTACGGCTTCAAGATGTGGTTCATCCATTCATAGTAAGCTCCCACCTACACCCACCTGTTGGTTCGCAGGTGCCGGCCCCGCAAGCAGCAGGGTTTCTGAGCCAGAAGGGCGGGCAGCGTCCTGGTGCGCCACTACTCCTAACGGACTAATTCGTTGATCCAACGGGCCCGTCGGCGATACTCTAGATTCTAGCCACGCGCACTCGGCTGCGCGCTGGGAGTACAGGGAAGTTTCGATGAAGCCACCTCAGATTCTCGCAGGGATCGTATTCGTCATCATGGCGAGCGCATGCAGCTCGGGTAGCTCATCGACAGGCGCCAGCGCGGGCTCGGGCATCGCGTGGTCCTGTTCGTATTCGCAAACCACTGTACTTCAGCACGACTGGTGCACTTGTCTCGAGTCGGATACCGGTACGCCGGGACCAACCTGCAACGAGGCCGCAGTGGGTCAAATACAGAACCGCACGGGCGCGACTAGCTTTCAGTGTTGCTATGCAAGCGAAGACGCACTGACCGACGGCACATGGAGACCACGCTGCGAGTGCGTCACGCCGGATCTCATCGAGCACCAGGACGACGGCAACGACGCCGCGCTGAACTGCGAAGAGCTTCGCACAGATCCGAAGTACGCTGAGGATGATCAGTACACGCGCAACTTTCGGATGGTGGACAGTTGTCCGTTCTAGCCGCTAATTCTTGCTAGAAACATTTCGGAGCCATCCCGCAAGTCACGCTAACAAGCTGCTGGATCTTGGAGCGCTTGCCGTTCAGCGCCGCCACAGCGGGGCCAAGTCGAGACTCTGGGCGTCGAACGGAGGCGCGTTGACCGAGTCATCGCCAGCGTGGGTGGCCAGCAAGCGGTACGGCGCCCCGTCGGGGGCGAACATTTCGAGAGTCTGATAGGCAGGATCCACCAGCCAAACGGTCAGCGTGACCCAGGTACCGGCAGACATGAGGTCCGCTTTGTCGGCCACGAAATCACTGGGCGACGGATGCGAAGCGACCATGTGCTCTCATGCGCTAGAGTCTCCCCATGACGACGCCGCGGCGCCCCCCGATTTGGATAATCCTCTCTACAACGTGCATCGCATGCTCGTCCGGGCTCGGTCTCTTCCAAGAGGTTCGACCACAGGCCGCAAAGGACTTCGGTTGCGCAGAAGACGAGGTGGAGATTCAAGCCGTCGAGCGCGCACCGATCACTACGCTTAACGCGAGGGGCTGTAGTAAGTCGGCACTATATGTGAAGATCTGCGGCGCTGGTGTCGATCCTTCGGACGAGACTTGCGAGTGGGCTCAATCGTCCAAGCTCAAACGCGCTAAGCTCGAGAAACGCATCGCCTTTGACATGCAGTGTGCGATCGACAAGGTCGCGATCACTGAGCTGAGCGCAGCGAACTACGGCGTCATGGGCTGCGGACGGCGCGTAACATACGTATGGAACTGTCCGCACGCTGCAAGCTACTACAGTGCAAATTGCACCTGGGTGTTGAATACCGAATCAGTAACGATCGACGGCACGAAGCCCCGCGCGCCCGCAGCGAAGCCTGAACAGGCCGAAGAGCCGTCACCGACACCGAAGCCGGCCGAGAAAGAACTCATGTAGCTGGCTGGGCTAATCGTGAGCCGCACTACTCACGCCCGGACCGCTACTCGCGGCCGAAGCCGGCGCTCAGCAAGACCGCGTCGAGCCCGGCATCGGACGCTGCATCAGGCGCTTCGACTATCTTCGCAACGTCGCCGGCAACGGTCGTGAGGTGCTGGTTCAGGTAGGCGAGTTCGACCTCCAGGCCCGTCAGCGAAGCAGACGCCGCGAGCTCCGCCACTTGGCGAGCGTGCGCGAGGTCGAGATCAAACGCCGAACGCGCCGCGCGCATGACTTGAGCGCGCGATACGGTCGGCGGCACGAGCAGCCTCATGCGCGCGACTGAGGAAAGCCGTTCGCGAAGTTGCTCCGGACAGCCATACCCATCGAACTCGAGCCGTGCCTGACAGCTGTTGCAGCTGAGCGACGAGCTGTTAAGCAAGGTACCGTCCACCAGTACATAGACGTCTCCAATGCACGCGACGCCTTGACAGTTGTCGCACGGAACCTCGTATTCTACGCCGGTGCTGACAAGGACCACTCGTCCGAGCTTGCCATGGATCACGGCGGTTGTCCGACGTATCGGACCTAGCGCTTGGCTGATCGGTTACCGCAACGCCGATTCCCGTGAACGCCGACCCCGCGCGGAACCGCAGGTTCGGTAACAACTCACCCCAGCGCGTCGATGATCGACAATACGAGCTGCGCGTGCTCGCTCATGTCACCGTGAATCGGATGCCACGGCGACGCTTCTTCGCCGGGCACATCCGCACCAAACTCGACGTCGCGGCACGCTAGATAGACGGTCAGCGTGACCCAGGTGCCGGCAAACATGAAGTCGGCGTTGTCGGCCAGAGCCGCGCGCGTTGCGATCTCGCGGGTCTGCTCCTCGGTGACGTCCGAACCGTAGGCGTCGTAACCGTCGAGCTGCGGCACGGTTTCGTGTTCGGGCATCAAGCCCCATCGATAGCTGTTGTTGGTACTGGCAAAAGACATGATCGCCTTGAACGACGCATGAGCCACGATCGTTTCGTCGCTCGCGCGCCACCTCACGGTACTGGGTCCCTCGATCTGGTATTCGACGGCGCCCGCGGCCGCGAGCTTGCTAGCGATTTCTTCAAACTTCTGTGGCGACGTCATGGTCGGTCTCCTTGCGCCCGGCCCGAATTCTACACCGGATCGTATTGGTCACATCCGCACTTGAAAAATACCTCGTATGGGTGTAACGAACGCTCATGCGAATACTGCGGATGGTTGGCGTCGCTTGCTCGGCGGTCTTGTTGACGGCGGCGTGCGGTGACGATGCTGCAACGCCTCAAAGCGCTGGCGGGGCCGGCGGAACCGCAGCCACCGGGGGGCAGGCCGCCAGCGGCGGCACCGGCGCTGGCGGGACGGCTGGGGCCGGCGGAACGGCGATCGGCGGCACGGGAGGCGCCGGCGGAACCGTGGGCGGAGGGGCCGGCGGAACCGGGGGCGGCGGCGGAACCGCAGCCGCTGGCGGATCGGGAGCAACCGGAGGAGCGGGAGGCTCGAGCGCCAGCGGCGGAACAGCGGGCTCTGGCGGCTCTGCTCCGGAAGTTCCCAATCTCCTGTTCGATCTGGTCCTCGATGCTCCAAGCTATGATGCACAGATCAGGCAGCACTCCGGAGCAGCGCTTACCACCACCGCGACCAGCCTCGCGGGACAGGGCTTCGTCGTGACCGCCGCAACCACGAACACCGCCGGGTACACGGTTTGGGCTTACCGTCCCTCGGGCGTTTCCACGCCGTACGAGGCAAAGGTAAGCCAAATTTCGGGTTCATCCTTGAGCGCGTCTGCGACCGCCTTGGCCAATCAAGGCTTCGTCGTTACGGCAGCGGTGACGAACACTGCCGGGTACACGCTTTGGTCGTTCAAGCCGAGCGGCAGCACCCAAACGTTCGAAGCCCAGATCCGGCAGGTGAGCGGTTCAGGCCTGTCCTCGACGGCATCGACACTCGCCGGACAGGGCTACGTCGTCACCGCTGCAACCACGAACACCGCCGGCTACACGTTGTGGGCGTGGAGGCCAGTCGGCAACGTCGGCTCGTACGAAGCACGGGTATCGCAAGTGACCGGGTCTGGTTTGTCCTCGGTCGCCAGCAGCTTCACGAGCGGAGGCTTCGTCGCAACCGCAGCGACGACGAACACCGCTGGCTACACCGTCATCGGCTTCAAACCGGTCGGCTCGTTGCAACAGGTGAGCGTGCAGACTCGGCAGGCCTCAGGCGGCAGCGTGAGCTCCTCGACGATGTCGCTCGGTACGCAGGGTTACATCGTCCAGGCTGCTGTCACGAATACCGCTGGCTACACGATGTTCGCAACGCGGCGCGAATGACGCCAAAGCGCGGAGGCTCAGGGTCAGCTGAGACTGTCGCGCATCTGACCGGATGGAATCTCTGGAGAGCGAATGGGCCTGCCAGACCACGCCGGCTCATCAAAGCCTATGCGCACTTGGGGCATCCTCGATCGTCGTGCCGCGCGCCACGACGAACAGTTTGGGGCCATCTCGCCCGTTTCCGTGGCCTGTTACGATGCAATACGCCCGACAGTCGTTCGCCACGCGCAAGCCCTGCTCTGCGATCTCCCCTCTAGTTGCCGCACGGAATAGCACGCAGTCCGCACTGTCCTCCGACGAGGCTTCGAAACCGTCGTACGTCACACCGTGAAAAGTGAGGTACTTCGGATCGGCGCAGCACCAACCGCAACACTCGCCTATCCAAAGCTTGATTTCGCCCGGCGAAGACTCTTCAACGTACACATCGCCGCGACAGCTGACTGGTTCCAAATCCGGCAGCTCAGTCCCGGCTGGCTGGCGCTGACAAAACGGGAAGACTTCGGTGGCTCTGAAGTTTGGAGCCTCGCCTTCGAGCTCTACCCAGACGGCTTCGCCGAGACCGAAATCGTCGACTTGGCACGTGTTCTGCGCGGGGCCGAATTCTATTGGTCCGAAGTGCGGCGACCGGACCGATCCGCGCCCCGTGGATGGATCCCAAGAGTCGATGCGCCACGCCACAGGGTGCTTTAGCACGACCTGCTTCCGAGAGTCGTGGGCCCCATTCAGCGCGTGCTAGAGCCCGAGAAGAGCTGGTCATCGACGGGATCGACAGGACGCCTAGGCACCGCCCAACTGTCCCGCCCGTCCGCGCGCTTGAGCGCGGATAAGGGGGGGACCGGCCGCCGGCGCGATTGACTATACTCGACGTTGCGCCAACGCACCTCGCGACGCGCCGCCGGACGAGGGGGGGCCCGCCCAAATCATGTCTGAACTCAAACCGAAGTTCTTCCGCAGGCCGGCTGATCTCCGCGCGTGGCTCGAAAAGCACCACGCGACGACCGACTATCTGTGGGTGGGGTATTACAAGAAGGCGACAAAGAAGCCGTCCGTGACTTGGGAAGACACCGTCGAAGAAGCGCTGTGCTTTGGCTGGTCGATGGAGTCCGAAAGGCACGCGACGACGCGAGCTATGTAGTTCGCTTTTCACCCAGGAAAAAGAGAAGCGTCTGGAGCCAGCGCAACATCGACCTCGTGGAGCGGCTCACCGCCGAGGGGCGAATGAAACCCGAAGGCCTCGCAGCCTTTGCCCTCAAGGACGCGCACCCAGGAAGCGGGTACGCCACCGCGACGTTCGACGCCACGCTGCCGGATCAGATGCTCCGACGATTCAAGCGAACGGCCGGCGACTGGAAGTTCTATCAAGCGCAACCGCCCAGCTACCGCAGGCACGCGGCACACTGGGTCACGAGCGCGAAACGCGAGGAGACGCGGCAACGGCGCCTGGCCACGCTGATCGACGACTCGAAGAACGGACTGCGCATCAAGCAGCTGCGGCGGGACTGAAGTTGCATGGCGTGACTGACCGGCGCGAGGCTGCTGGGCGATCAATCAAGATCCTCGCGAGCCTCGTTCAGGGCGATCCGACTGTGATATCGCGCCTGTACGCGCCGTCCGGCGCCGCAGCAACGGCTGCTGAGTATCTACTGGTAAGAAAGAGCGATTCGGCTACCTTGGATTCGTGGCGGCCTTTGTAGAGGAAACACGGTTCCTCAGCGTCCAGAGCCGCCCGGTGGCGCTCTCGCGCAACGACAGCGTCAAGCGACTTGCGAGCGTGCTCGATGTAGTCGGAAGTCTGGTTCCTGCGCTGGCGACCTGGCGCGACCCCGAAACCGGTCGCATCCTCGACCCACCCAGATCTCCGCCACGCGAGCTCGAGTTGGCATCTGACGCCGGCGTCGACTGGTGGGGGCAAAACGGTGCTGATACGACTCTACATATCCACATCGGATCGAATGACTCGATATTTGGCAGCTACGTGACGCTGAGACCCACTCCTTTGGACAACTGGGGAGTGGACATCGGAGCGGTTCTCGGCGGCGTGGCAGAGTCTTTCGAGGCGGAATCCGGCATGTTCGGTTCGACAACGCTAGGTGAATTTCTGGATGAGCCCTGCACCACCGAGATCTGGCCTGCGTGGATGGTGTTCGTAAGAGGCACAACGAAAGTCCCGGCTAGCTCTGGATATCAAGTGCGCCGCGTCGCCACCGGTTGGGTACTGGCGTCGGACGCGTTCGACTTCGAACCGAAGACGCTGGAAAGTGTGAAGGCACTGACGTCAGTAGCTCGTCAGTACGTTATTCGCGAGCGGTCTCACCGCTAACGCTTCGAATCTCAGCCCAGCTACCCGCAGGCCGCGGCGACGACCTCGTCCGCGCGGCCTTGCGCCCAGGCCTTGTCGTCAGCGTTCTAGCTCGATGCGATAAGCCCGGTGCCGAGCGCGCACACGACTCCGTCGACGCAGAAGCCGCTAGCGCATTCGGCCGGGCCGGCGCAGGTCGTTCCGTTCTCGGCCAGGGTCGGTCCCGTGCCGCCGTCGACGCGCGGGAGCGCCTCCCCGGGGGGCGACGGCGGCGGGCTCTCGGTGCGGAAGCGGCGCTGCCCGGGGGCCCGCGTGGTCG
>JAUIKB010000867.1 GCA_030430975.1 Polyangia bacterium | reverse complement strand
CACTCGCTAGCTTGCCTCTGTTTTCGGTTTTGTTTTTTGGAGTGATTGAAGGCATGGCGCGAAAGCGGGCAGCGCGTTGGCCTTTTCTGGAAGGAATTCCATTGGGCAAAAAAGAACGCGGAGCTATCATGGCTACGCGCGCGGCGCGCGCCCGTAGGGTTTCGACGGATCCGTGGCCGTAGCTCGTGGTTGACGGGGTCATCGAGGAAGTCGAGCGTCTCGTCCGCTTGTCCTAGCGGCGCTTTGGCTTCGAACGTTGAGTCGCTGCGGCGGTCTTGTCGACGAGCGCAGTCTTGGGAACATCGCTGTCTTTGACGTGTCCCCAGGACACGAGCTTGCGATACTTGGGTGCCTGGCGCGGCTGACCGGGAGCCGCGATCTGGCGTTCGGCGTACCAAACGTCAAACGCCGTCAGTTGGTCCTGCTTCTTGCCCGTGATGGTGTGATGGCGGAGGAGGTAGTCGCGGAACCCAGGATAGTAGCCGGCGAACCGCCGTTCGTGAAAGCGCATGTGGAACGCGTTCCATAACGCACTTAGCCGTGGTCCACCCGGGCGGTCGAGCGTGAAGTCAGGAGCGGCACCGGTGAGCGGATCGAGCTTGCGTCCGTCCCGAGTCCGACCGTCGACGATGATCAACCCGTCCACCCGTGGCGGCTCCGGCGCGAACATCGACCAGCCCTGAAACAGGCGGGGGTAGATGACCGTCGCCGTCATCCAGGCGGGGCGATGCTTCGGCTTGAAGCGCGCGGGGACAGCGCGGTTCTCGACCAGCACTTGACTGCCCGTCGCCACGAGCAGCACGAGCAAGGCGATCTGTCCGAGGCCATGCAGCCAGCGTGCACGTGCCTGGGTGAAGCCAGTCGGTCCGGGTGCCGGCTCGCGTTGTGCCCGGTCGAGTCCGAAAAAGCTCCGCAACGAACGTCGCTTCCACGCTCGCTCGATCAGCCACGCGGAGAGCCGCAGCATCCCGACGACTCGCGCGACACCTACCAGGAGCTTGGGGATCGGGAGTGCGGCCGAAAGCTCCGTCAAGGCGGCCGCCTTGCGATGCTCGCGCTCGTCGTCCAGGCGGCGTACGAGCAGTCCGTCGAGGGGGCCAGAAGCGGACACGAACTCCACCATGGCGAAGGTGTCCAGCCGCTTGATGATGCGCCCAAACCAGGTCGACAGACCGTCGTCCGAATCGATCGCAACCACTCGCCGCTGCAACCGACGTTTCACTCGAGCGGCCACGGCATCCCAGTACTCCGGTGCGATCAACAGGAAGTACGGAGTCATCATGACCCACGCGAACGGTCCCAGCACGGCGAACGCGGCGATCGACAAGTGCAGTCCGATGCCAAGTCCCCACGCCAGCATCCGCGCTGCTTTCGGGCGAAACGGCGACAGCAGCAGCACCACGATCGAGCCTTCGACGACAAGCGTGCTGTACGACAGAAACCTCAACATGCTGTGCGGCACGTGCCCGTGCAGCCATACGCCCATCGGACGTAGTAGCCGCTCTTGGCCGGCGAAGTAGTGGATCGCCGAACCATCGCGCCACGCCGGGCCGGTTTTCTGAACGGTGTTGAAGTAGTAGTTGACGACCCACTGGAGGATCACGGCGGTGACAGCCAGCGAAAAGAACAACGCCCGCGGAGGCAGGGGTGACGTGCGGTCGCTCAAAGCCTCGACGGTCATCTCGCGCCGCTCTCGAAACGATTTCGACCAGGCGTCGATGCTGAAGCGCTGTCCCAGCGGCAGAAACATCGTCCACACAACCAGCAGGTTGAGCATCACGTACCCGCCATTTTCAACCACGATATTCCTGCTGTTCAGGCTGGTGATGAGGACCGCGGCCAGAACGTGCATGATGCGGGTCTTCCAGCCCAGCATGAACAGCAGGTTCACCAAGCAATGCGCGAAGAACAGCAGCTTGACCTCCGTCACCGTGCTGAACGCGTGATAGACCGAAAACAGATGGCTGCTCATCGGACGGAACAGCGCGAAGTGATTGGTTAGCCACCCGGCGTTGGTGTAGAAGGCCTCCAGATCGGGGTAGCGGCGCGCGACGTCCTCGAACAACAGCAGCCCCATCGCGATCCGCAGTGCGCCCATACTGCGCGGATCGGCGCTGCCGTACGTGTGCTTGAGAAACTCCCATCCGCGTTTGAGTTGCGCTGAGGCGCTGTTGGCTTCGGCTGGTTCAGTCATCGCGTTCCGCTCTCAGACACCGGAGGCCAACTAGTTGCTGTGCGGAAAGTATGGTTGGCGAGAACACGCTTCACTCTAGCTGAAAATCGAGCCGCTTGACCGCTGGAATGGGGGCTGTTGGCTGGCTTTGGACTGCATGTGACGTTACGTAGCGAGACGTTTCCACGCGATTGTTCAGCCGCCCGCGTCGTGCGTTTCGCAGGCCCCGCAACCGCTGCGCCTCAATCAGGACCGAACGCAAATCATGCCAGACGCTCGACGTGCGCCCGCGCCATTGGCGGCGGTTTCTGTGCTGAATCAGCCGCCGCGTTGCAAGCGCTGGTCCGAACGGATCTTGCATGCGCCCGAGTATGACGACGATGAACCAAGGCAGAGGAATCGAAACACTTCACAGCGACATCGATGTCGCGTTCGACCGGATGTACGAGCACGAGCGCGCGGATTTGTCGTCGCTGTACACCAAGGCAAAGCGTCGCCAGTGGGATGCCGAGACGGCCGTCGACTGGAGCACCGACGTCGATCCTGAGAAGCAGAACATCCCGGAATTCATGCACCCGCTGTTCGGTTCGGATATCTACGCCAGGCTGACAGAGAAGGAGCACACCAAGCTGCGCGTTGAGTTGTCGGCATGGACGCAGTCGCAATTCCTCCACGGCGAGCAGGGGGCGCTCTTGGCAGCGGCTCAGCTCGTCAACTCGGTGCCCGATACCGACAGCAAAATGTACGCGGCTACTCAGGTAATGGACGAGGCACGCCACGTGGAGGTGTTCGACCGCTACCTGCACGAAAAACTTGAGCAGTGCTATCCCGTGAACGAACACCTCAAGACGTTGTTGGATCTGATCCTGACCGACTCGCGGTGGGACATGAAGCTGTTGGGCATGCAGGTGATGGTCGAGGGCCTGGCGCTCGCTGCGTTCGGCGTGACGCGAGAAACCGTCTACGAGCCGTTGCTCAAGGACATCACGGGGCACGTGATCGAGGACGAAGCGCGACATGTCGCCTACGGGGTCCTGTCACTGCGTGACGTCTACGGTGATTTCACCGAAGCCGAGCGCCACGAGCGCGAGGACTTCGTGTACGAGGGCGCACGGCTCATGCGCGATCGGTTCCTGTTTCAAGAAGTTTGGGACAAGACCGGGTTGCCCAGAGAAGAATGCATGGACATCGCGTTCAATAACGAGGGACAGAAACAGTTTCGGCGCATGCTGTTTTCG
>JAUIKB010000866.1 GCA_030430975.1 Polyangia bacterium | reverse complement strand
TCGCCTCCAGTGCGATCACACCCACCGAGCATCGCCAGCCACAGAGCGCACCAAGCCCATTTCATCAATCCGCACCCAACCGCACAGCCCCGACTACGTACGGCTCGATCCCGTACTCGCTGTACCCACCACAGTCTTCGGACTCGGTTTCGCCACCGTACACTTCGTTCGTCACATCGAACCCGCCGACGCGCTGCCGCTCCCCACTGCCGATCGATACGGCTGGCCGCTGGCCGCAGGACACAAGCGCTTCGGCCCGCCACATACAGTCGACGCTACACTGCATCTCACCGCGCCGAACGTTGAATTCGCCGACGCCATTGGAATCCATCACCGCCACGAGCGGTCCACTCGCGTCCGAAAGCATCAAGCCCACCCACGACTCATCGGTGAGGCTGCCATATACAAAGTTGCGCGTCAGCGTCAGCTGCGCTCCCATCTGGAAATCGATCGAATCGAGCCCCGGTACGGCGAACACTACCACCACGGTGCTCGTTCCATCACTCAGCGACAGGGAAGTCGTCGGAGCGTTCGCGTGCTTCGTACCCAGTTCCTGCTTGTCGGGCCCAACGCAAGCCGACGCGCCGGCACCGAGCGCGACAACAGTTCCGCTGAACGACGTGACCACTTCGTCGTATTGAATTGGGTAGTCGGTGCACGCGTACACGAGCCGTACAAACGCCGGACACACGACCTTGCCAGCCTCCGCGGCGGCATCACCCGTGGAGGCATCACCCGTGGAGGCATCGCCGAACGCATCATCCTTACCATCGCCGCCTTCACCCGTGCCGCCGTCGGTTTGCCCTCCGTCATCACCAGGTCCGTCAACGCCCGCATCCAAATCCGCCCGCAACGAGTCACCCGATTCGGAACTGCATCCGACCGCCGTGATGCAGCCACACGCCGCGATGAGAGCAGCGGCCGATAGCAAGCGGTTCATCAGCAGAGTCTAGCGGCCTGGGTTCGGGCGTCAAAACCGTCAACACTTCGCGGGCAACGACGCCGAGTCGGCGCATCACCCCGCTGCACGGATGCGCCTACGTCAACTCCCCACGCAACCTCAGCGCCAGCGACGTCATCCGGTCCTCCGAACGGATCTCGCTCACCGCGATCGACAGCGCGCGGGGATCCGCCACCAGCACGCATAGCTTTCGTGCCCGCGTAACGGCGGTGTAGATCAAGTTACGCGACAACATCACAAAGTGCGCCGTGAGCAGCGGCAACACAACCACCGGATATTCGCTGCCCTGGCTCTTGTGAATGCTGGTCGCGTAGGCCAGCGTGAGCGCGTCCAGTTCGCCGTCCTCGTAGGCCACGTCGCGCTCATCGAACCGCACCTTAAGCGTCTTGGTCGCGGCGTTGACGCTAGACACGATGCCGATGTCGCCGTTGTAGACCTGTCGTTCGTAGTCGTTCTTCGTCTGCATCACCTTGTCACCGACGCGCGTGATCTGGTTGCGGCGCTGTAGCCCGAGCCCGGACGGATTGAGCGCCTGCTGCAGTGCCAGGTTAAGCGACTCCGTTCCCGCAGCGCCCTTATGCATCGGAGTCAGAACCTGCACGTCCTTGCGCGAATCGTACTTGAACCGGGTCGGAATACGTTTCGTAACGAGCTCCAGGATGGTGTCGCGCGCGTGCTCTGGATCGCGCCGCTTGATGATGAAAAAGTCCGCGCCGTCTCGGTCGTCCTTGGCCCCGACCGGCTCTTCACCCCGCAAGATGCAGTGAGCGTTCATGACGATGTTGCTCTGCTCGGCTTGTCGGAAGATCTGATTCAGACGCACCGTCGGCAGCACGTCACTTTCGATCAAATCGCGTAGGAACGCGCCCGGCCCCACCGAAGGTAGCTGATCCGCGTCGCCCACCACCACCAGTCGCGCTGCGCTCGGAATCGCCGCCAGCAGCGCATCGCCCAGCGGAATGTCGATCATGCTGGCCTCGTCCAAGATGACCGCATCGGTCTCGATCGGCGCTTCGTTGTTCTTCTGAAACGTGCGCAGCCGTGGCTCGAACTCGAGCAGGCGATGAATGGTCGTCGCCTCGTGCCCGGTAGCCTCCGCCATGCGCTTGGCTGCCCGCCCCGTCGGCGCGGCCAGCTTGACCGTCAGCTTGCTCTTGCGAAACACGCTCAGGATAGCCTTGACAATCGTGGTCTTGCCCACACCGGGACCGCCGGTGATCACCACCACCTTGCGCTTGGCGGCCGTTTCCACAGCGTACCGCTGCATGTCCGCCAGCTCGATGCCGACGTCTTTCTCAAACCCCTCGATCGCTTGCTCTAAGCCCGGCAGGTCGTGGGCGGGGGCGTCGAGCAGACGTTGCAAGTAGCCCGCAACGTCCGACTCCGCTTGATGCAATCGCGCCAGGTAGACGAAGTCTCGTTCCACGACGACGCGCTCCGATGCCCATAGCGCGTCGATGGCGGAAGCTACGTGGTCTTCTCCCACGTGGAGCATCTCGGCCGACCGCGCCGTCAACAGCGGGCGCGGCACGCGAATGTGTCCCGAGTCGGCGAGCTCTTCGAGTTCGTGGGCGACACCGGCCTGCACGCGCTCGGGATGATCACCTTGAATGCCTAGGCTGCGCGCGATCCGATCGGCCGTGCGAAAACCAACACCGCGCACCTCGTGGGCCAGCCGATACGGGGTACGCTGGACGATCGTTGCGGCGGCCGGGCCGTAGCGCTCCAGAATCCGGCCCGCCAACGCCGGTGAGGCGCCGTGGGTCTGAAGCAGCACCATCACCGTGCTCATGCCGCGTTGCGTGCGCCAATGCTCGACCGCCTGAGCCACCCGAGCCGCGCCTATCCCCTTGACCCGTCCCAGTCGCTCCGGATCTTCGTCCAGGATCTTTAGGGTTTCCGTACCGAATTTCTCGACGATCTTCTTCGCGTAGCCCGCGCCGATTCCAGGCAGAACGCCCGACGCCAAATACTTCTCAATCCCCTCGAGCGTCTCGGGCAGAAGCGCCACGACCGTCTCTGCCTTGAACTGCGGCCCGTGGCGCTTGTCCCGGACGAGTCGACCGCTGGCGCGGACCGTCGTGCCCACCCCGACCGGTTGGAACACCCCCACGAGAGTCAGCCCGCGATGGCCGGGAACGTCGATCAGCTTCACGACCCGGAAGCCGCTCTCTTCGCTCTCGTAGGTGACGTGCGAAACCTCACCGGTGATCGTCACGAGCGTGCCGCCGACGGGCGGACCCGACTGCGGGGCGAGCCCGGAGATCGTCAGTGACGACTGCGCGGTGGAGCCACCGCTGTCCCCGTCCGAAGTCCCTCCGCAGCCGACCAGGAAGGACAGCGCGCAGGTCGCAACGACGGGAAGGACCAGACGCCCCCGGCGGGAGCGAGTTCCTCGTTGCTGATAGGTCGAGGTGTTCATTGTGGATTCTCTGAGTGTGGGGCCCTCGTC
>JAUIKB010000865.1 GCA_030430975.1 Polyangia bacterium | reverse complement strand
CGTTCGAGTGCGCGTTCCAGCAGAGCTCACCGAAGCCGGCGCGCGACTTGAGACGACCGCGCGCCAGAAGCTCGGTCGAGGAAGGTACGACGTCGCCCTGCGATTGGAAGGCGCTGCGCTTGGTCTAGCCGAACTCAATGTCCCACGGGCCAAGCGGGTCATGAGTATGCTGCGCGAGCTGCGTGACGAGGTGGCACCGGACGCCGACGTGCCGCCGTCGCTACTGGGCCAAATTCCAGACGTCTTCGAGTCGCCGGCCACCGACCGCAAGCAAGCGGAGCTAGCCGCGATCGGTGCGTTCGGCAGCGCGCTCGTCGACCTCGATGACATGCGGCAGCGCGAGGGCGCAACGCTGGCCGCCGATCTTGTTCAACACTTGGGAAACGTGCGCACGCTCGCGCGGCAACTTGGAGACGCCGCCCCTGCAGCAGTCGAGGCTGCCGCGAAGCGCTTGAGCGACCGCGTACACGCGCTGCTACGATCAGCCGACGCCGCACTGGACGACGCGCGTTTGGCGAGCGAGGTCGCCGTATTGGCCGATCGCTCGGATATTAACGAGGAGCTCGTACGGCTCGCGAGCCACATCGATCAGTTCTCGACGATCGCCGCGAGTTCGGGACCGGCCGGCCGACGCCTAGACTTCCTGTTGCAAGAGATGGCGCGGGAGGCCAACACCATCGGCGCCAAGTGCCAGGACGCGACGATGGCGCACCTCGTCGTCGACCTGAAGGCCGAGTTGGAAAAGATGCGGGAGCAGGTGCAGAATGTCGAATGAGTCCCCGCTGCTGGTGATCGTGTCGTCCCCATCCGGCGCCGGTAAGACCACTCTAACAGGACGGTTGCGCAGACAGGTTGAAGGCGTGGAGTTCAGCGTCTCCCATACAACTCGGCGACCTCGCGACGGGGAGCAGGACGGGCGCGAGTACCACTTCACCGATCGCCCCGGCTTCGAAGAGCTGATCCGTCAGGACGCGTTCCTTGAGTGGGCCGAAGTGCATTCGAACCTGTACGGGACGAGTAAGACGGAGATCAGCCGTAAGGCCCGCGGCATCATTTTCGACGTCGACCATCAAGGGGCTCGACAGATCAAGAGCCAGCGATCGGATGCGGTAGGCATTTTCATTCTGCCCCCCTCGATGAAGACGCTATACGGTCGACTGAAGGGTCGCGCCAGCGAGGATGCTGCGACGGTCGCCGCGCGCTTCGCCGTGGCTCAGGAAGAGATCGCCCACTACGGTCTATTCGACTACGTCCTGGTCAACGACGATCTCGAAGAGGCGACCCAGAAGCTGGTGGCGATCTTCTTGGCCGAAGAATGTCGACGCAACCGAAGTGCGCGCCTGGCCGAACGGTTGCTCGCCGAAGGTCGTGGCTTCGGGGGCTCGACGCCACCACCGGCAGACTGAGGCGCACGCACCTGCGCTGAGCTCCGCTCCGAGACGCCGCTTGCGACTGCAAGGCGCGGCGTGGTACGCGGCCCCATGAGTTCGGTTTTGGCGGTCATCGGAGGCAGCGGGATCTACGATCTCCCGGGTCTTCAGGACGTGCAGACCCACGAGATCAACACGCCTTACGGCACGCCCAGCGCTCCCGTGGTCACGGGCAGCCTCAACGGTCAACGACTCGCCTTTTTGGCGCGCCACGGCGTCGGACACGTCCTGGCTCCGCACGAGATCAATAGTCGGGCGAACATCTGCGCGTTGAAGAAGCTCGGCGCGACATCCGTCGTGAGTCTCTCCGCCGTCGGTTCGATGCGCGAAGACATCGCGCCGGGCCATGTCGTGATCGTCGATCAGTACATCGACCTCACGAAGCACCGACGTTCGACGTTTTTCGACGATGGGATCGCAGCCCATGTGAGCTTCGCCGAGCCGGTCTGCCCCGCCCTTGCCGACGCCCTCGGCTCTGCCGCGGAGGCTGCCGGCGCGCCGAAAGTTCACCACGGAGGGACCTACGTTTGCATGGAAGGTCCACAGTTCTCGACTCGCGCTGAGAGCCTGCTGTATCGCTCCTGGAGCGTCTCCGTCATCGGCATGACCGCGATGCCGGAGGCAAAACTCGCCCGTGAAGCGGAGCTGCCGTACGCCACGCTAGCGATGGCCACCGACTACGACTGCTGGCACGAGAGCGAAGAATCCGTGACGGTGGAAGCTGTCCTCGGCGTCCTGCGCGCGAACGCCGAGCTCGCCAAACGGTGCGTAGCTGAAATCGCAACGCGCTTGCCAGATCCCGCCAAGAGCATCGCGGCGGGTGCGTTGCGGCACGCTGTCATCACTCAACCGCAGAGCATTGCGCCAAGCGTTCGATCGCGCCTCGACTGGTTGCTCGGTCACACGCCTACTTAAGTCTAGAAAGGCGAAGGAACATCATGACACACCCCGTACTCATCGTCGGATCCATGGCATTCGACGACCTGGAATTGCCATCTGAAAATCGCAAGGACGTCGTCGGCGGTTCCGCCACCTATGCATCGATAGCTTGCTCGCTGTTCGCAAAGTCTCAGCTTGTCGCCGTAGTAGGCGATGATTTTCCTGCCGATACGCTGACGCAACTCGCCGACCGAGGCGCCGACGTCACCGGCATCGAGCGCGCAAAGGGCAAGACGTTCCGCTGGGCGGGACGCTACGCCGCTGACCTCGCGAGCCGCGAAACGCTCGATACCCAGCTAAACGTGTTCGCGGACTTCCAGCCGAAGCTGCCCGAAGGCTACCGCGATGCGCGTTACGTCATGCTCGGCAATATCCATCCGGCGCTACAGCTCGACGTACTCAAGCAAGCGAATTCGCCCACCCTTGTGGTCGCCGACACAATGAACTTCTGGATCGAGGGTGAGCGAGACAAGCTGGGTGAAGTGCTCGCGAAGCTCGACCTGCTCGTCATCAACGACGAGGAACTCAGGCAGCTAGCAGGCACGTACAACATCAAGCGCGCCGCCCGAAAGGTGCGAGATCTCGGACCCAAGCGACTGATCGTCAAGCGTGGCGAGCACGGCGCTATGCTGTTCGATCAAGACGAATCTGTGTTCTATGCGCCGGCGTTTCCGCTGCTCAACGAGGTCGATCCGACCGGCGCCGGGGATAGTTTTGCCGGCGCCTTGATGGGCAAACTGGCCGCCGAGGGCGAAGTGAACTCGCACACCCTGCGTCACGCGCTGTTGTACGGCGCCGCGGTCGCCTCGTTCTGCGTGGAGGGGGTCGGCACCGACGCTTTGGCCGCTCTGACGGAGAACCAGCTGGAGGAGCGGCTCGTCGAACTCAAGCGCATGGTGTACATCGGCGACTAGTTTTTATTTGGTTCCTCAGCGTGCGGTGGCCGGCGGCGGCTCCTCCCGATGGCCGGTTCCTCAGCGTGCGGTGGCGGGCGGCGGCTCCTCCCGATGGCCGGTTCCTCAGCGTGCGGTGGCGGGCGGCGGCT
>JAUIKB010000864.1 GCA_030430975.1 Polyangia bacterium | reverse complement strand
TGGGGGGGCGCTGCTGCTGTGCTGCGGCGTCGATGAGCCGTTCGCGGATGTGTCTCTGCCTGCCGGGGCGAGCGGTGGGCGTGGCGGCTCGGTGCCGGCCGGTGGAGCGTCTGGGTTCGGCGGTTCAGCTGGCGCGTCCGGTGGAACGACCGCCGACGCGGGTGGGGCGGCCGGGAACGCTGGCGGGGATGCGGGACCCGAAGCCGAGCCGCCGGGACCCCCGCTACGCGTGCTGTTCGTCGGAAACAGCTACACCGCGTTCAACGACATGCCGGGCGTCGTCAAGCAGCTTGGGGCGGTGACGCCTGGTGCGGCGGTTGAAGTGGAGTCGATCCTCAAGGGTGGCGCGCGGCTGCGTGATCACTGGCTGTCCAGCGACGCCCAGGATCGGATCGCTACGGGAAACTATGACGCCGTCGTGTTGCAGGGGCAGAGCCGAGAGCCGTTCTCGTTCCCGCAGGAGTTTGCCGCCCACGCTGAGCTCTTCGCCGGCGCCCTGGCGAAAGCGACCATCGCTGGCGTTTGGTTCGCGACCTGGAGGCGGCGCGATTTTCCGATCATCTACACGGAGCTGCTGGAGATGCCGTATCGGACCGCTGCAGCGATCAACGGTGACGAGGTCGCGCGTGTGGGGGCGGCTTGGGACGCGGCGCGGGAACGATTCCCGGAGGTCATGCTCTATACCGGCGACGGCAGCCATCCGACGGCGGCCGGGTCGCTGCTTGCAGCGTGCGTGATGCTGCGGACCTTGACGGGAAAGGATCCCGTTCTGCCCGAACCTCCGCCGTTGGGGCTCGACATGACTACCGCGTCTGGCCTTTGCGCCATCGCTTCCGACATCCCGTGCAACGACGGGTTCGACCGGTGTGGCGGCGAGTGCATCGACGTACGCACCGACGTGCTCAACTGTGGCGCATGTGCGGCGCAGTGCGCGCCTCAGGAACCGTGCATCGCCGGTGAGTGCGGCTGCTCCGGCGGGTTCACAGCGTGCGCTCTGCAGTGCGTCGATCTGCAAACCAACCGCGACAACTGTGGGGAGTGCGGCAAAGAGTGCGGCGGGAGCAGCAAGGTGTGCCGCGAAGGGGACTGCGTCTGCCCGGATAGCGCGCAGCAGGACATCACGTTCGTCAATCTGCAGGGATTTGCGACCGACTGCGTACCGTCCCTCGAGGAGGCGTCGGTGCCGTGCAATCTAGCCGCCCATCGCTTGTGTGAATCGGTGGATTGTTTCAACACGGGCTTCGGTCCACCGACACCGACCAGTCACGCCGCCGCCGGGTCCGGCGTGATGTGTGTCGTCGGCGACACCCACATCACGACGTACGCTGCGCTTCAAACGCTGGTTCCTGGATGCGACGGCACGGCACAACGGATCGGTCAGGATTGCAGCATCGCGATCCATCGGTTCTGTGAATTGCAGGGTGCGGTGAGTGGCTTTGGTCCGATCGATGCCGAGGACGATGAGGTGACGGTGAGCTGTGTGTCGGACGCCACGGTGCTCAGCACGACGATGCAAACGCTTCAGGGGCACGTCACGCGCTGCGTGCCAGATGCCGTGAATTGCAGCCTGGCTGCGTGGAACCACTGCGTCGATCAAGGGTTCAACGGCGGATTCGGTCCGGTCGATTTGGTGGGAAGCGCCGTCGACGTCGTATGTTTCGAGTGACCCGTTGCGGGAACGCTTGGCTTACCTATCGGCGAAAAGCAGAGGAGCTTGCGCCCAAGAAAAAAGTTCAGCGACGTGTCGAATCCGGCGCGGGTCGTTCGTTGGCTTGATGAAAACCAACTGGAGGTTCCGCCGTGAATGTCATGCAAGCCTATCTAGCCTCGGCCGTCGTGCTCGGCTTCAACGTCGTGTTGCTCGCGCAAGCGACCGCTGTGACTCGGGCGAAAGCCAAAGAGGTCATCAATCCTGAAGACACGAAGCTCAACGACGCCGCGACTGTCGTGTTCGACGAAGGAAACGACCGAACGGCGCGCATACGGCGGGCTCATCGCAACGCGCTGGAGAACGTCCCGTTGTTCCTTACTACGGGATATCTGCTGACACTGACGGGGATTTCGTTCGGTCTCGCCGCGACGCTGTTCGGAATTTTCGTTGTCTTCCGACTAGTTCACTCGATCACCTACGTCGGCAGTATCCAGCCGTGGCGAACCGCTTCGTTCGGGATCAGCAACGTGACGCAGATGGTGATGCTCGGATACCTCTTCTACGCTGCATTCGTCGCTTAGCGTTTCGGGACCGCTGTGGCAGGCTCGCGCCTCGCCGGACGAGGGGTCCGGTTACGGGCGAGGGTCGCCGGTTTGTTATGTTTCAATAGGAGAATATATGGCTGTCGTAATCACTGGGTTTGTTCAAAGCAGCTATGTTTGGACGGCGCGCGCCGCGCTCAATGTGAGAAAGATCGAGTACGAGTTCAAGCCGCTCGCGCCTGGCGACAACCGGAAGCCGGACTATCTGGGCAAGAGCCCGTACGGCAAGGTGCCGCTGGCGGAAATCGACGGCGAGCCGCTGTTCGAAACGTCCGCCATCATGCGCTGGGCCGAGGCGACGGGTGACGGGCCGAGTCTGTTCCCGGGCGATGCGCTGGCGGCGGCGCGGGTGGAACAATGGGTGTCCGCGCTCAACGCATACTACTATCAGCCGATCGTGCCGGACTACGTCTTACAGTACATCTTTGCTGGTGAGGGTGGACCCGACCGAGCGAAGATCGACGCTGGCGTCAAGGCGTTGGACGAGCGACTGGCGACGCTGAACGCCAAAGTCGGGAACCCGTGGGTCATTGGCGACAAGATGAGCGCAGCCGATCTGCTGGCCGGGCCGATGCTCGCTGTTCTGAATATGTTTCCGGAGAGTAAAGAGTTGCTGGCGAAGAACGAGAACCTCGGGCGCTTGGTCGGCGCGATGATGCAGATTCCCGAGTTTGCTTCGGTAGCGCCAGGAGGCTGACGCAGAGGGTTTACTTTGCAGCGAAGCTAAGTTGAACCCGCCGCGCAAGCGGCAGCGAGTCGAAGCCACTCGCGGTCAAGAGACAAACAGCTTCTGGATCCGGGTCGGGATCGGCTCGGATCCCGAGTGTCACAACCGAGTCTGAGCGGATGCACGGCTTCGGGTTATAGTTACTGTATGGAACGATGGCTGGGCCTGTTGGGAGCGTTGGTGCTAACCGCCTGCGGCGGTTCGACGTCGATCGAGGATCGCGCGGATGGGTCCGCCGATTCCGGAGTCGAGCCGTGCACCGAGGAGATCAAGGCTGCGTCCCAACTGCTGGACGCGCATCGAAGCTGCTCGGTGCCTGCCGACTGTCAGAAGGTCGACGTCAATTGCTTGTTTGTGGGGCGCGTCAGCTGCACCAGCGAGTTCATGGTGAACCGTTCGATCGATCGAACCGAACTCAAGCGGCGCGATCAAGCGCTGA
>JAUIKB010000863.1 GCA_030430975.1 Polyangia bacterium | reverse complement strand
TGTCGTCGGATTGCCGCCGCCATAGGTGGAGCAGCTTCGGACCGCCCATCGTGCGCGGGCCGTAGCCATGGGGATCGTACACGACGAGTTCCAACACGCCGGTGTAGCTGTGCCCTTCCTGTTCGCGGCTGTAGTCCTTAGTCACTGCAGCGGATGCCGGCGGTGTTCGGACAACGTGTGCCGGTCGTGCGGCAGCGGTCCGTACGGCTGCTATTGCTAAATGTCTATGCTTTGAGCCGGTCGAGTGGCCCCGTGCAGAGTTCGGGCTCGCCGAACGTTTGAGCAGGGCGACCCAGGGCGCGGCTTAGTGAGATTAACAAATCGTTGTGGTAACGAGACTTGGGGTAGCTGACAAAGCGCCCCGGTGTGACGTTGCCGCCCGCGCCGCCGGCGAGAATGAACGGGACGTCGTTGACGGTGTGCGAGGCGCCGTCGGAGTTCTCGCTGCCCCAGAGCACGAGACTGTGCTGGAGCAGGCTCTTGCCGTCGGCTTCGGGGATCGCGTCCAGTCGGTTCACGAGGTACGCTACCTGTTGGGCGATCCAGCGCAGCGTTTTGGTGTACACGGGCTGTCGAGCATCCCCAGGGAACCAGTGGGACATCACGTGCACATCGGTGTCAGCGCCGAGGAAAACCGGGACGAACGATGTCGTCTCGAATCCGAACATCAGCGTGGCAACCGTCGTGAGGTTGCACGCCAGCGCTGCGACGATCGTATCCAGGTGAAGCTTTACGACCCGCGGCAGATTGTCGTGCTCGAGTGGAAACGGCGCGCCGACATCGGGGATGCCGCAATACGACGGTTGCGTTCCCGGGGTGAGGAAGCCCTTCTCGACCGTGCGGATCGCGTCGAGGTGAGCGTCCAGCCGTTCGCGATCGACTTGCGGCACCCAGGGCCTCACAGCGGTGAGTTCACGAGCGTTGTGGTCGAGGATGCTGGCCCGTCGCGCGCGTAGACGCGCCAGTTCGATGACCGCCTGATCGGACTGGCCGCCCTGCACTAGGTCAGCGAATAGCCGCGTGAACACCTCCCACGGGTCCGAGTCCGGACGGTTTGGCAGGTTGGCGCCTCGGTGCGAGAGCACGCCTTGATCGGCTGGCGCGAACATCGCGGCGAGGTTGAGCGTCTTGAAGGGTGTGTCGGAGCGCGCGCCAAGGTGGTGATCGAGCGACGGTCCGGCGCTGGCGTCGACGGTGGCGTCGTCGGGAGGTCGGGCGCCGGTCAAGAACAGTGACGTTCCACGCACGTGCGAATCCGCGCGTCGCAGTTCCGCGTACCGCAGCCCTTCCAGGATCAGCAGCTGCTGTCGCAGCGCCTTTAACGGCTCCAGAACTTCCGGCCAGTGTCCGGGGTAGTCGACCAGATCGTAGTCGGTTCCGCGCTGGCCGCCCGGGAAGAACAGGTCATCCGCAAAGCGCAGTTCGGGGTTCAGGTCGCGCGGGGACGCGCGCCAGCCGTTCGGGTGGTAGACGCTCACGAACCGAGGGCGGTCGAGGGTTCGATCGCTGGCGTGCAGTCTGCCCGAGCGGAATACAGGCGTGGCCGCCGCAGCGCCGAGACCCAGCAGAGCCAGCATGCGCCGTCGGCTGACGGTGAGGCGGCTCATGGCTGCTCCAGTTCTGCAAACTGCACCGCGCTGCTCGTAGCAAGCTCGATGATCAGCGCTTGCAGGTTCGCGTCCAGAAGCCGGAATCGTTCGGCGATGTGAGCGCGCAACGTTCGGTCGGGCTGCGTATCGTTGAGTCGACGCCCGAGCGCGTAGCTGAGCCACTGGGATGCGAAGCAGTCGCGCGCATCACGCGACCTCGCGAGCCGCGCGCTGAGTTCGGATGCGCCGTGGAACGGCCCGTTCACGCTGCTGGTGCCCAGGATGACGCCGGCGTTGTCGATGGTCCGCCCGTATTCGTGCGACCTGCGTCGGCCGATCGCGTCGTAAGCTTCGAAACCGAACCCGATGCCGTCGATCTTCTGATGACATCCTGCGCACGTCGGATCGGCAACGTGCGCCGCGAAGAGTTCGCGCGTGGTCGCTCCGGCCTTAGGTTTCGGTGGCACGATATCGACGCCAGGCGGCGGAGGCGGCAGCTTCTGACACAGAATGTTCTCGAGTACGACGACCCCGCGTCCGATCGGATCGCTCGTCTCAGAGCCGGCGTGGGTCGCCATCACGGCGGGGTGACCGACCAGTCCTACCGCGTCCGCTGGATAGGCGGGGTCGTCGACGGCGACCGGTGATGTGAGCAGGTCGGCGAACGTTGACTTCGGATCGGAGTGCAGACGATCGACGTGGGCGTTGAACGAATCCCGTAGCCTAGTTCGCTCGGCGTTGCCGAACTTCAGCGTGGCGTCTTTCGGCACGGTCTCGAGTTGATCGATTCGCAGCAGCGCCGAGTAGAAGCGGTGCAGCATCGGTTTTGCGCGCGGGTCGGCGAGCAGTCGGCGCGCCTGGGCGCGCGTTTGTTCGATCGATGTCAGGCCACCGCTCGCCGCCGCTTCACGCAGCTCCGCATCCGGCATCGTGTCCCAGATGAAGTACGACAGCCGCGCCGCGACGGTCCACGCGAACGTATCGTCGAGCGCCGTCCCGCTCGGCGTCATCAGATACAAGAACTGCGGTGACGTGAGCAATGCCTGGACGACGCCGCGCACGGCGTCGATCGCGGAACCATCAGCCCGCAGCGTTGCGTACAAAGTCATCAGGCGTGTGAGTTCGTCGGGCAGGACGGGGCGTCGGTACACCTGCGTAGCGACTTGTTCGACGTATTCGCGCACGCATGGCGTCACGTCCCCGCGGCAAGCTAGGGCGTCCGAGACGTCGAGCGTCTCGGTCACCGCTTCGGCGGACGCGAGGTATTGGCGAGCGAGCGTCGTGCTGACCGCTTGGCCGTCGATGCTGCCCGTGACCCCGTGACTGTTGGACTCCGCCGGCAACAGCGCCGCGGGCGGTACCTCGTCGAACATATCGCGGAGCGTGTTGTTGAACTGAACGTGGCTGAGACGACGGAGCCGTTGAGCCGGACGCTTCGGTGGCGTCACCGGCCCAGGCTCAGCCGTTGGATTCGGCGTCGTATCAGTCGGAGGAGCGTCGCGGCCCCGGTCGATCGTCCCCGTGCAAGCGGCGGCTCCGAGGGTGGCGGCGGCGAGCCAAGCGGTAACCAGCCGTGAACGCATGCTGCAACAGTGTGCCACAGCGCTGGGAACCGGTCACTTGAGCCGAAGCTGAGGGAGTGCGAGGCTCTGCGCCTCATGACGGAGCTGCTGAAGCCCGGCCAGCTGTTTGCCTCAGGTCGCTACCGCGTTGAACGGTTCCTCGCCCAGGGCGGAATGGGGGCGGTGTTCGTCGCGGAGCAGATCGCGACCGAGGCGGACGTCGCGATCAAAGTGTTGTGGCCACACGTGCTCGGCAGCAAACAGGCGCTAGCGAAG
>JAUIKB010000862.1 GCA_030430975.1 Polyangia bacterium | reverse complement strand
TACATGCATGGTGTTCATGATCATGTGAGCTTCATTCGTTGGAATCATTCAGCGCTGTGACTCACCATTGGCTCATTCCCCATCACCGGAGGCATCGATGAACGCACCGTCCCACCTTCTCAATCTGACTGTCTTGTCCAGCGGCCTGCTCGCGGGGCTCTACGTCGCCTGGTCAATTTCGGTTTTGCCAGGGTTAAACCGCCTCGATGACGCTCGCTATCTCGAGACGTTCCAGTCGCTCAACCGCGCCATCCTGAATCCCGCGTTCAAAGCGCTGTTCGTCGGCACGGCGATCGTCGCCGTCGCCGCCGTTTGCGCGCACGCTTTGCAAGGCACGTTGCGGTGGCCAGTAGTCGCCGCGGCTGCCCTGCTGGTCGTCGGCCACATAGGCGTCACCGCGTTCGGCAACATCCCGCTCAACGTTGCCCTCGACTCGATCGACGTGAGCAACTGCACCGCACCGCAGCTCACCGCACACCGTGCGGCGTTCCAACAGCCCTGGGCGGTCTGGCACGCCATCCGCACAGTCGCAGCAACGGTGGCGTTTGGATGCCTGGTCGCCTCCTAGCGAGGCGTTTCGGGCGCAGCCCCGCCCGCTTTGTCCGGATCAAACGTGTCCGCTTCCACAAAGATATACCGCGCCCTCGGGATCGCCGCTCGGATCCGCGCCTCCAGATCGTTGGTGTTCGCGACCACTCGCTTAAGGTCGAGCCCATCGTCCCAGTGAACCTTCATGGCGACCAAAAACTCGTCCTCACCCAGCTGCATACTGCGGATGTTGATCAGACGCGCTACTCCCTCGGTTTCCTCGGCCAGCCGCCGGATCGTTGCGATCGATTCGGGTGTCGCCGGCTCGCCGATCAACAGCGACTTGGTCTCCCTAGCAACAAAGAAGGCGATCACGATCAGCAGCACTCCGATCGACGCCGTCGAGTAGACGTCCCACAGCGGGTTGCCAGTAACCAAAACCAACCCCACACCGCCGAGCGCCAACAACAGCCCGATCAACGCGCCCGTGTCCTCCATCCAGATGACGATAATCTCCGTCGACTTGGAGCTCTCGATAAAGCTCCACAGTCCCTGCTCCCCGCGCAGCTGATTGACCTCCTTGGTCGCCGCGTACCAGGAGTAGCCCTCCAGCGCGATGCTCACAATCAGCACACCGATCGCGATCGATGGGTTGTTCATAGCCGTGCTCTCGCCCGCTGCATGCGCTGCGTGGATCTCGTGGAACTTGTGATTCGCTTCGTACAGCGCGAACAGACCACCCACGCTGAACAACAGGATCGCCACGACGAAGCTCCAGAAGTAGCTCTCCATCTTGTAACCGAACTCGTGCCGGTCATCCGGTGGCTTGGCCGCCCTCGACATGCCGAGCAAGAGCAAGAGCTGGTTGCCGGTATCCGCCAGGGAATGAATCGCTTCGGCCAGCATCGCTGATGATGCGGTGAACACAAAAGCGGTGAACTTCGCGACTGCAATCCCGAAGTTCGCGCCCAACGCGAGCAGGACAACGTTTTTGGATCCGTGTGCCGACATCTGAGCGGGTGAAGATACGTCAGCCAAGCGCTGATGGGGGGAACTTTCCGCCGTGACAGGTGAACGTCAACCGCGGGTGTGAACTGGCAGACGGACGCGGCGACAGTGCGCCTGGCTGCGTTGGAACCAGGGCGACGCCGTCGCCCCTATATTTCTCATGCGGCAAATTTAACCAAGACTTGCCCACAGCCGAACAGGGTCCGATCAGATCCGACGCGACGATATTTGGCTGCGGCGCTGCACTATTCCGTTCCACGCGGATTATTGCAGTCCGTCTCGACGAAACCGTCTGCGCGGCAACCCCGCGCACGGCACGCTGCTCCAAGTCGTCTCGAAGCGATTCTTGAAGCTTCAAAACTGTGCTAAGCGGGAACTATGACGTGGCAATTCGGAACCGTATCATGCTTGGCGTTGGCTATTTTTGTTGGGGGTTGTGGCGGCGCCGAACCGCCTCCAAAGGACCCCTCGACCAACGTCGCCAAAACTAAGCCGGAACCCGAGCCCGAACCCGAACCCGAACCCGAACCCGAACCCGAAGCCGAACCCGAAGCCCCGGCCGACCCCGAACCCGAGATGAAGAAGTCCCCCAAGGACATCGTCACGGAGTCGAACATCCTGTTTAGCCTGTCGTTCTCGGACTCGGCGATGTACGCGGCCGCCAAAGAAAAGTGCGATAGCGACGATCCGAAAAAGAAAGCCACCTGCATGACCAAGGAGAGCAAGCCGGTCGCGGGCAACGCCATGTTCTTCAAGAAAGAGGGCGGCAAGTGGTGGTGGTTCACGATCCGTAAGAGCGGCGAGAAGATCACGCTGCTGCACAAGTTCGAGTTCGAGTTCGGCAAGGAGGGCGACGACACCCTCGCCATCGACCTAAAGGGTAAGGACTTGGGATCCCAAAAGTGGAAGTCACCACCCAAGTCGGTCGAGATTTCGATCGTCGACGGTTCCTCGATCGCGATCGTCGATCCGAAGTACGGACGCATGGTCTATCATCCGAAGGCCGGCCTGGTTAACTAGGCTGGCGTGCGTGACTCGACGCGACGGCTTTAGATGCCGTGAGCGTGAACGTAGCCGAGGGGGGCCGTGGGCCCGGGCCATGAGCGGAGCCCTGGCCGTGAATGGTTGACACCTGACACATATACCCCTACCGGGTATATGTATGCTGAATACGAAGACCAAGCCACCCGTTGAAGCCCGCCTGAAGCGCATCGCCGGGCAGATCGCCGGCATCCAGCGCATGGTCGAGGACGATCGGTACTGCGTGGACGTCGTGCTCCAAATCTCGGCGGCCCGGGCGGCCCTCGCCAAGGTCAGCAAGCTGATGCTCGACCAACACATCCAAACCTGTGTCACGTCAGCATTCGACGGCAAGGACGCCAAGAATCGTCAGGCGAAGATCGACGAGTTGCTCAAGGTGTTCGACAAGAACTGCAACTGCTGAGCGATCCATGAACGATCACTGTTGCCATCACGAAACCCAGTCGGGCGACGAGACCGAAGCCGCGAGGTTCACCGATCCGGTGTGCGGGATGACCGTCAAGGCGGACGGCCCGCATTTCACGTCACACGAAGGCACGACGTACCGGTTCTGCGCCGCGCGCTGCAAAGAAAAGTTCCTGGCCGAACCGCAACGCTACCTGAACCCGGAAGACGCTCCTGCTGAGGCCGTCCCCGAGGGCACGGTGTTCTTTTGCCCGATGTGCGAAGGCGTCGAGCAGATCGGCCCGGGCATCTGTCCCAAGTGCGGCATGGCACTGGAACCCAAGACGGTGTCGCTCGACGAGCCACAGGACGATTCCGAGCTGCGGGACATGACCCGTCGCTTCTGGATTTCGGCGGCACTTACCGTACCGCTGCTGATCGTGGCGATGGGCGACATGCTGCCGGGTCAT
>JAUIKB010000861.1 GCA_030430975.1 Polyangia bacterium | reverse complement strand
GTCGGCGAGACGGAGCTGCATCAGCCGGATTTCAAAATCAAACCGTACACGGCGATGCTGGGCACCCTGAAGGTGAAGCCGGACATCCGAGTGCGCCTGTCGTACGCCGAAAGCTGAGGGCACACGCAACCGCTGCATTACCCGGTCGATACGTGCCGCTCCCTCGACCGGCTGGCCGGCATGAAAAACAAAAGAACACCGGCTCTGGAATCCCCCGAAATAACAGCGTTTCCGCGTTGAGCACCCATCCGCCCACATGTCACTACATAGGACATGGCAGCACCCCAATTCTTCGCTCACGGAATTCGGAGGGTCGCACACGCCCTCAGCATCGCGGGTCTCGCCCTCGCAGCGGCAGGTTGCGCGGCTGGCGGCGACGAGCTCGACACCCCCAGCGGTCCCGCGGATCCCTTCGTCGGACACGAAGAGGACGCTGACTTCGTCGTCGACCCCTCGCCCGACGGCAAAGAGGACTCCATCTCTCCGGAGACGTTCAACAAGAACCTGGTGATGACCGAGGCCTACTACCTCGACACCGAAAGCGTCAGCGCCGACGAGCTCCAGCGTTTCTTTGAGGAAACTCCATATGGCCGCCGCAGCTGGCTCGCCGACGAGCGCCTCAACGGCGAGCGCGTCGCCGACGCGATCGTCAAGGCTGCCAAAGAGATCGGCATCAACCCGATGGTGTTCGTCGTGCGCATGCAGGCGGAGATGGGCCTCGTCAGTCGCACCAGCCGTCCCACAGGCAAACGACTCAACTACGCTTTCGGCTGCGGGTGCCCTGACAACCGCGCGTGCAACCCAGCCTACAAGGGCTTCGGCAACCAGGTGCGCTGCGCCGGCAAGACCCTCGACAAGCTCTACAGGCGCTCGGCCGATGGCACCGGTCAGTGGCAAGCGGGCAAGGCAACCCGGACGCTCGATCCCAGCTGGGTCACTCCCGAGAACCACTGCACCGCCGCCGTTTATGCTTACACGCCGTGGGTCGGCCGAGGCCGCAGCGGCAACTGGCTGCTCTGGAACATCACGCGCAAGTTCGCGCTCCACGCGATCAAGCTCGGTATGACTCCGCCGATCGAAGAAGAGCCCTGGGTCGGAACGACGTGCGAAGACGACGCTAAGTGCCGATTCACGGGCGGTAGCGAGAACGGCTTCTGCTACCGCTTCACCGACGAGC
The DNA here is from genome assembly GCA_030430975.1 of Polyangia bacterium. Classification (GTDB taxonomy): domain Bacteria; phylum Myxococcota_A; class Polyangia; order Polyangiales; family Polyangiaceae; genus JAUIKB01. The sequence continues at coordinate 2,264 of JAUIKB010000861.1, read as the reverse complement.
AGGGCGACGAGCAGGGCTTCTGCGCGCTGCGCTGCGCCGGCACCTGTCCGGATCGCTCCGGGCGCGCGCAGACGTTCTGTGTCGCCGATCCCCAGGCAAGTGGCGGCATGTGCGTCTCGAAAGCGTCCGAATCGAGGAACAACAACTGCGGCGACATCCCGGGCACGGCCGGCGAAACCGCCGACCGGTTCATCGGAACGTCGAGCGCATCCAACAAGAAGGCGTTCGTGTGTGCGCCGCCCGGCGTTGAGTAGCCGCTCGTCGTCTGTTTCCACAATCGCCCAGCCGCTGTTGCCGGCGCTGACTAGCCGCCGGGTTTGGGAAGCCGCCAAGCGCTAACCCTAGCGGCGTCGGGACTATCGTTGCGTACGAGTAGACTGACGTCGCCGTAACCGATCCGTTCATGCACCGTGTAGCGACCGCGCACCGCCGGGTGCGTGTACAGCGCGAGATCGTAGGGCCGCAGGTGACGGCTCAGGTCGGGTGGATTGCGGCGTCGCAATTCAGCGTAAGGGACCAACGGTACGATGAAGTCCGGTCGCCGTCTGAGGCTGTACGCCACATCGTACTTGTTGTGGGCGACGGCGCCGTTCGGATTCGGATTCCCTCGCGCAATCGTCGCATCCGTCAGCCCCAGCAGGTCGATACAGCGACGTCGGCTGAAGTAAGGCACCGTACCGGCGCCGACCACCAGTATGCTGGCATCGGGTCGGGCGTTGTCGCGAATCGCTAGCGCGACCGGGAGCGCGTCGGCAGGTAGCCCGTTTTCGTCACGGAGCCGGCTCGGCCAAAAGACACCGACCATGGTGAAACACGACAAGAAGGCGACCGCCGCCATCAGCCGCGGGCGAACAACGACTCCCGGGACACAGGCCGAGTACGCGAGCACGAACACCAGCGGCAGCACCGGCGCCATGAAGCGGAAGCAGGGAAAGATGTCGCCGCCCGCCACGACCACATAGACAGCCTGCACACCGATCACGGCGGTCAGCGCCGTACGTTTCCGAGAGCGGGATACACGACGGAGCAGCCCAGCCAGTGCCAGAACAAGCGCCGGCCCGTACCAGAATGTCCAGCGCCCGACGTAACGTACGCCACCTAACAAGCGCTCTGAGTTGCCGACCACCTTTAGGTAATAAGTGTTCGGAAACCAGTCACCGTAGTAGAGCTGGCGGAACGCCAGGTGCAGCGCAAACGGCAGCAGCGTGACGCCCAGCGCCAGCAACGTGCGGCGACGGCTCTGATGCAGCACCAGCACCGGCAACGACGCCGCAGCCCACAACGCGATGCCGTCGGCTCGCACCAGCGGGATGAGCGCGATCAGCGTGGCCAGTGGGACTAGCTTGAGCTGCGGCGCGGTCGATAGCACCAGGACGCCCAGCACCAGCACCGACATCAATGGGACTTCAAACCCGTTCGTGGACCAGAACAGCACATCCGAAGCCATCGCCAGCGTGAACAGCAACGCCCCGCGGGCCAGTTCGGCCTGCGGGGCCAGGCGACGTACCAACCTATCGCTGAGCGCTAGAACACCCATCACCAGCGCCCAGTTGATGACGTGCACGCCTAGCGCCGTCTTAGCATCGCTCAACGGCAGGCTGTGGACCGCAGCCATGACGAGCGTCCACAAGAAGTTGCTGTAGCCCTCAACGTACTCGCCTGGATTCCACACGAGACCTGCGCCGTCAGCGAGATTGCGCGCGTAGCGCATCGACACCATCTGATCGTCGTCGAGCCAAAAGTAGCGTTGGCCGTCGATGGTCCGGCTCGCCTGCGCCGCGCCAACGATCGACCACACCGTCGCGATCACGTAAGGCGCCCATAGCCAGGCCGGTCGCCGCGAACGTTCAGTCGGGAGCGTCGGCGGCATCGACCGCAGCGTACGCGATTCCTCCACCACTGCGGAGCTGGAAAAAGACGGACGACCGCGTCAGCGCCCAGCGCGGATACGCGCTTCTTTGAGGCTCATGTCCAGCGCAATGCGCGCCATGAACGCCAAATACCCAACCGCCATTTCGAAGTTGTCTTCGAGGACGTCAAAGAACACCTCGGTCGTTTGCTGCAACACGATCGCTCGTGTTTCGGCAACGGCGGAATAGCTCCGCGGCAGTTTGCCGTGGGCTTCGCTGTAGCCGAGTACCGAGCCCGGACCCATCCGAAACGAGCGCCGCGGTGAGCTGCACGCGATCACACCGTGCGCTACGTGAAGACCGTAATCCGACCTGTCACCCTCCGACCACAGCTGCTCACCGGGTGAGAGCCGG
>JAUIKB010000860.1 GCA_030430975.1 Polyangia bacterium | reverse complement strand
GCCCGGCGCTTCCTTACGCTGCACGATGACTTCCTTTTTGCCCTGCTTTTCGAGTTCGAGAACCCGGTGATGGCAGTACGGGTTATTGCCCGCCTTGCCGAAGAGGACGTAGCTGGTCCACGTGCAGCCAGCCCTGCAGTCATCAGCGTAGTAACAGGTCCTACAGTAACCCCACAGATCGTCGACGGTGCGGTCGCGGGTGTAGCGCAACGGTTTAGAGCGCTCCCAGATGTCTTTCAGGGAGTTGTCCCGGATGTTGCCGCCGGTCCACGCCTCGGTCGGCAGCGACGGACAGCCCTTGATCGCCCCGTTCGCTTCGATCCCGAGCGTCGCGCGGCCGGCGCCGCAACCGCTGGCGTGGCCCTTGGGCGTCTTACCCCGGAGGATGTGCTCGTAGGGTCCAAAGTATCCGATGTTGTTGCCGGGCCACAAACGCACGTTGGCCTCATCGCAGCGCAGCTTGAGCTTTTCGAGCAGCGGGAACAGCTCCAGCAGATCGGTCGGTTGCAAGAGTACGTCCGGCTCATCGGCGGCTCGGCCCATCGCGACCGTCAACTGGATCTGCCAGCTGTGCCCGCCGCGTTCGATCAGTCGCTCGAGCACGTCTTCCATCTCGGGCATCGAGAGACGATTGATTTGGGTGTTCACCGAAACCCGGATGCCGGCGTCGGTCAGGTTCTTGAGCGCTGCGAGGGCGGATTGGTACGAGCCCTTCACTCCGCGCAGGCGGTCGTGGGTCGACTCCAAGCCATCGATCGAGACGCTCACCGACTGCAGTCCAGCCTCTTTGGCTGCGCGTGCGAGCTCGGGGGTGACGCCGCGCCCGCCCGTCGTCATGGTGCACTGCATTCCGCGTTGGCGTATGGTTCGAACGATCTCCAGCCAGTCCTCGCGGAGGTAGGCTTCTCCGCCGATCACGGTCACTTCCTTCACGCCGAGATCAGCCATCTGGTGAACCAGATCGAGCGCCTCGTCCGTAGTGAGTTCGCCCGGGCGAGACCGACCGGCGCGGGACCCGCAGTGCCGACATGCCAGGTCGCAGGCCAGCGTGACTTCCCAGACCGCGTAGATGGGCCGCCAGCGTTCGTCGATGGGTCGCACGTCGGGTGCCAGCGGAAGGCGTCGCAGTTCCGGACCTGCCTTCGGAGCGATAGGCAGCTCTCGTCGCGGGCGGTCTCGCAACATCAGGCGCGCGCGCTCCTCAGACGAAATCACGTCGGGTCGCATGTCTTGACGGTCCATGCAGTCACGGAACCACGCCGCCGCGTTCCACGCAAGCCGCTGAGTCCCCCGGCGGTCGTGGCCCTGAAATCGCCGGTTCGACGGGCGGTTGTGCTGTAGGCTACGCGCGATGGCGGACATTCGCAGCCGCAAGGCCGACCACCTCGACCTCACGGCTCGTGGCGACGTAGCTTTCAAGCGAACCTCGACGCTTTTCGAATGTGTCCGGTTGATTCACGACGCGTTGCCCGAACTGGCCGTATCCGACGTGGACCTAGCCTGCCACGCCGTCGGCAAGGTCCTCAAAGCGCCGATTCTGATCGCCGCGATGACCGGTGGCAACGAACGGTCCCGGGCGATCAACCGTGACCTCGCGTCGATAGCAGAGGAAAAAGGCTATGCGTTTGGGCTGGGAAGCCAGCGCGCGATGCATCGCGACGGAGCGTTAGCCGACACCTACAGCGTCCGTGAGGTTGCGCCGACCGCGGTGGTGCTCGGCAACATCGGGGGCGTGCAGGCTCGAGAGATGGGGGTCGACGCGGTGCGAAACCTGGTCGACGCGGTGCGCGCCGACGCGCTGTGTGTTCACCTGAACCCGGCTATGGAGGTCATCCAAGTCGACGGCGACCGTGACTTTCGGGGCGTTGTTGACACCATCGGGGACCTGGTCCGTCGGTTGGAGGTGCCGGTCGTCGCCAAAGAGACGGGCTGCGGACTGTCGCTCGACACGGGGCGGCGGCTGCGGGATGTCGGCGTCCGCCACGTCGACGTCTCGGGCGCGGGAGGGACCTCGTGGGTAGCGGTCGAAACCCAGCGCGCCGAAGGTCAAGGCCGGAGACTCGGTGAGAGCTTCTGGGAGTGGGGTATTCCCACTGCGGCGAGCGTCGCCTGGATGGCGGAGACCGGCTTCTCCACCGTGTTCGCAACCGGTGGCGTCAAGTCCGGCCTCGATATCGCTAAGGCGATCGCGCTGGGCGCTAGCGCCGGCGGCATCGCGCGGCCGGTGCTGCAGGCGTGGGATACCGGTGGTCGCGAAGGCGCTCTTGAGTTCCTGGAATCGGTCGAACGCGAGCTTCGAACGGCGTTGCTCCTCGTCGGCGCGCGTAACACCGAGGCGCTCGCGAGCAGTCGACCGATCATCACGGGAGAACTGCGCGAGTGGATGGCCGCGTCACGTACACCGTGAAAGCGCGGCGGCTGGTGCGCGCAATCGCGATCGCTGTTGGGGCCCTGTGTGTAGCCGCCTGTTCGGGCAGCTGTTCAGACGAACCGAAACCCAAGAAGAAGCCGGCCGCCAAACCCGGCGATCCCAGAGTCTCCGTGCAGACTCGAGGCACGGCGCCGCGCGTCTCCCTTCAGGTCGGGCGCTGGACGGGACTGCGCTACACGTGGGTGATCGAAAACGAGGGCAGTTTCGGCGTCCTAGGTCAGGCTCAGGCAAAGCTGCCGAAGACGGTCGGGACGATCGAGTTTCGCGTCACCCGGGGTACCGCGGACCCGGTGTTTCGACAGCGCGACGGGCGCAAGATACGGCTCGTGCAAGAGAGCGCGACGCTGTCGGATGTTCGCATCAAGAGTGACTCGATCCCCGAAGAAGTGCTTGCTGAACTCAATAAGCTGATGGCGCTGTTTGCCGGTACCCGGACCAAGCAGCTCGTGGCAGAAGACGGTGAGATAGTCGAGCTTACAACGGAGTTGCTGGGTGGGAAAAAGCCGCCCGAGGAAATCGCTGTCGCGCTGGACAACGTTTGGGATATTCAGCGCAGATTTCCGTTTCGAATGCCGCCTGAGCCGGTGGGCGTTGGCGCCAAGTGGCGTTTTACGGAAACCGTCAAGGCCAACGGTGTGCGAGCGGTACAGCTCGCGGACATGAAGCTCGAGGCGATCAGTCGCGAGCGCGTCAAGATCCGCATTCGTGTCCGTCAGCATGCGCCCCGGCAAGAACTCAAACACCCCGAAAAGAAGGACGGTCAGGTGATGCTGGAGCAGTACCGTGGGGATGGTGACGGCCACATGCTCATCGATCGGCTGACCGGCGTCGTCGTCGAAGCGCGGCTGGCCACGACGTCGAAGCTGGTAGTGTCTGACAAGACGGCAGTGCCAGACAAGCGGACGACGACGTTCATGGCCGCGAACTTGATGACGGCGCACGGCTCGTTTCCGAAGCCGTCCGCGGATGCGGGGGCCGATTCAGGTGTCGACGCCGGCGGTGATGTTGCCG
>JAUIKB010000859.1 GCA_030430975.1 Polyangia bacterium | reverse complement strand
GTACACGAAAACGCAGGTCGAGCGCGTGGCGCGGCGTGCCTTCGAACTCGCTAGGCAGCGCAAGAAGCGCTTGATGTCGATCGACAAGGCGAACGTTCTCGAAGTGTCGCGGTTGTGGCGGCGCACGGTGACCGCCTTGAGTTCGGACTATCCCGACGTTGAACTCTCCCACCAATATGTTGACTCGGCTGCGATGGACTTGATCCGACAGCCGACCAAATTCGACGTGATCGTGACCGGCAACCTGTTCGGTGACATCCTGACCGACGAGGCGGCGGTGCTGGCCGGTTCGATCGGGCTGCTGCCCAGCGCGAGCCTGGGCGATGGGCCAGGGCTGTACGAGCCGATTCACGGTTCGGCGCCGGATATTGCCGGCAAGAATATCGCTAATCCCCTCGGGTGTATCGCGAGCGTCGCGTCGATGCTGCGCTCGTCGCTCGACCTTCCCGACCAGGCTGCGCGTATCGAGGCAGCCATCGAGTCGGTGCTCACACACGGGCACCGCACCCAAGACTTAGGTGGTCAGTTGACCACGACCCAGATCGGAGACGAGATATGTCGAGCGCTAACGTCGCAGTGAAGTCCCAAGAGCAACGCGAACCGCAGCCGCAGGTGATGCGTGGCGCGAAGATCGTGGTCGAGAGCCTCAAGCGCGAAGGAGTCGACACCATCTTCGGCTATCCGGGCGGCGCGATTCTCCACGTATACGATGAGCTTCATCAGTGTGAGGGCGCAATCAAGCACGTGCTGGTGCGCCACGAACAAGGGGCGGTGCATGCAGCCGAGGGCTACGCACAGTCGACGGGAAAGGTCGGTGTGTGCCTCGTGACTAGCGGCCCAGGGGCGACGAACGTGGTGACCGGGTTGGCCAACGCGTTGATGGATTCAACGCCGATCGTTGTGTTGAGTGGTCAAGTGCCGACTGGGCTGATCGGGAACGACGCTTTCCAAGAGGCGGACATCGTGGGCATTACCCGTCCGTGTACGAAGTACAACTACTTGGTCAAAGACGTCGCCGAACTGGCGGGCATCATCAAGGAGGCATTCTACCTAGCACGCACGGGCCGTCCTGGACCGGTGTTGATCGATCTCCCGAAAGATGTGACCGCGGCAGAGATCGCGTTCGCGTATCCCGACATCGTCGATCTGCCGTCCTACAAGCCGACGGTCAAAGGCCATATCAAGCAGGTCCAGAAGGCGGCGGAAATGATCATGAGCACGGAGCGCGCCGTGCTGTACGCCGGTGGCGGGATCGTTAACGCTAACGCATCGGAAGCGATTACCGAACTCGCGGAGCGCGCCAACCTGCCGGTGACGCCTACGCTGATGGGCATTGGCGGGTTTCCTCCCGGGCACAAGCAGTCGCTCGGCATGCTCGGTATGCATGGAACCTACGCGGCGAACATGGCGATGGCCGAGGCCGAGCTAATCGTGAACATCGGTGCCCGCTTTGACGATCGTGTGACCGGCCGGCTCGATGCATTCGCCAAGAAGGCAAAGATTATCCACGTCGACATCGATCCGACCAGTCTGAACAAGAACGTCAAGGCCGACGTGCCGATCGTAGGCGACGCACGCACGGTGACTGAGCAGTTGCTCGAGGTGTTGCCCAAGACATCGCCGCCTCCGCGCAAAGCCTGGTGGGAACTCGTTAACGGATGGCGTACGAAGAACCCGCTCAAGTATCGGGACAACCCCGACGAGATCATGCCGCAGAAGCTGATGGAGGTGCTCGCCGACATCACCCAGGGCGAGGACATCTGTTCCACGGACGTCGGTCAGCATCAAATGTGGGCGGCTCAGTACTACCCAGCCAAGCACGGTCGGTCATGGCTTACTTCGGGCGGATTAGGGACGATGGGCTACGGACTGCCGGCGGCGATGGGCGCAGCGATGGGCAATCCCGACCGGCGCGTGCTGTGCATCACCGGCGATGGGTCATTCCAAATGTGCATTCAGGAGCTCGCGACATGCGTCCACGAAGAGCTCGACGTGAAGATCATCATCATGAACAACAGCTATCTCGGCATGGTGCGGCAGTGGCAGGAGCTGTTCTATTCGCGGCGCTATTCAGAGGTGGGCATGAAGTACTTCCCGGACTTCGTGAAAATCGCTGACGCCTACGGTGCGACGGGCCTGCGCGCTGAGAAACCGGACGAGTTACGCGCGGTACTCGAGCAAGGATTGAACACGAAGGGCACCGTGCTGATCGATGTGATCGTGGCGCAAGAGGTGAACGTCTATCCGATGATCCCTGCAGGAGCGGCCCACTACGAGATGGTGCTCGAACCCGATGCGGACGGCGAGGCGCCGGAACCTCGCGAGCTGGCTTAGGACTGGAGGCGACCCATGAACAACAAGCAACGACACGTATTGAATGTATTGGTCGAGAACCGTTTCGGCGAGTTAGCCCGCGTAATCGGTCTGTTCAGCGGGCGTGGATTCAACATCGATTCGCTGACGGTAAACGAGACGCTCGAGCCGCGCTTTTCGAAGATCACGCTCGTGACGCGCGGCGATGACCAGATCATCGAGCAAATCATCAAGCAGATCCACAAGCTGATTAGGGTACGTCGGGTGCACCAGGTAACCGAACACTACATCGAGCGCGAGCTGTGCCTAGTAACCGTCCAGGCTGTGAACGCTCAGGCTCGCGATGAACTGGAACGCCTGGTGCGGCTGGTAGGCGCGCGCGTCGTAGCGTACGCGCCGAGCCGGTTCACGATCGAACTCACCGCACCCAGCGAAGACGTCGACAACTTCCTCGAGATGGTGCGTCCGCTTGGCATTCGCGAGATGTCTCGCTCCGCGCCGATCGCGGTTCCACGACCCGCGGCCGAACCGGAGTCTTCGAAGGGCCCCCGCGCTGCTTAGCGCAACGCGCTGTATACGCCTTGGCGTGATATAAATTCCACAACATAAATAAAGAGCAAGTCTATGAAAGCACTGTACGACAAAGACGCCGATCAGAGCCTTATCCTGGGTAAACGGGTGGCCGTGATCGGCTATGGCAGCCAGGGGCACGCTCACGCGCTCAGTCTTAAAGACAGCGGCGTCAACGTTACCGTCGGGCTGCGCGCCGACTCGTCGTCTCGCGAGCGGGCGGAGGCCGAAGGGTTGCGCGTGATGGAGCCGAAAGAGGCCGCCAAGTGGGCGGACGTTGTCATGCTGTTGGTCCCGGACGAGCTAGCGCCAGACATCTACAAAAACGAGATCGCGCCTGGTCTGACGAACGGCAACTACCTCGCGGTCGCTCACGGCTTCGGTGTGCACTTCGGCTACATCACACCGCCGGAAGGCGTCAGCGTGTTCCTCGTCGCGCCCAAAGCGCCAGGCCATACGGTGCGCCGCGAGTTTCAGAACGAGCGTGGAGTTCCGATGCTGATCGCGGTTCACAACGACGCTTCCGGCGATACTAAGGACATGGCCTTGTCATATGCGTGCGCGATCGGCGGCGGT
>JAUIKB010000858.1 GCA_030430975.1 Polyangia bacterium | reverse complement strand
GCCAGGAACCCCCTTGAAACCGGGTTGCTCAGCCCTTAGGCGCCGGGCTCCGCATCGATGTCGGGTCACTAGAAGTCGCCGCGCGCGCTGCGCTTGAGCTCCTGAGAGAACTCGTCATCGCGGCCGTTGTCCCAGTAGCCGAGCCCCACGTACGCATGCCACTGCTCGACGCCACCGATCAGGCGGTGATACACACCCACGTCAGCGGTGAGCGAGTGCCCGATGGGTATCAGCGCGCCGATGCGGGGGCCGAACCCCGCCGTCCAATGAGAGTATTGGGTTGTCCCCATCAGGCCGCGTTCCTGGTCGTAGAGCTCGATATTGGTGAACACGGCAGACAGACTCAGGCGCGCGTCTATGTATAGATAGACCGGGCCCTTGAGCACCTCAGCACCCACGAAGATCTCATCGCTGAACCCGAAGCTATCGCCCACCTTCAAAGACGTGTCGTCGGGTAGCGGCGCGTAGTTCACCTCGAGCTCGCTCACTTCGAAAAACGCAAGCCCGGTGCCGAAACGCACCTGGTTATCGTCGGGCAAAAAGTCCAAGCGCAGACCACCTCCACGCATTACTCCCGGCGTCTTGAAGGTGAGATTGCGCGCGTCCAGGAGCGCTGGCTCCGTAAAGCCGTTCGCCACCGACAGCTCGACACCGTCGAGATTGGTTTCGCCGAGGATGCCGTGGACCTGCACGCCGAAGCTGTCAGCAGCTGCCGGCAGTGTCGCTAACAGCATCCCTGCGGCGACTGCGACCGCACGGGAATATCGCAGCATGGCTCGGCGTACCCTCATCGGACTGTGGACACGAGTCACCGCTGATCCTTGGTCATGCTGAGCCTCATACGGATGAAACGCGCATTGCTTCCGCTCCTTGCAGCAATAGTCGCCGCTTGCTCACGGCCACCCGTCGTCAAAAAACACAATACAAATAAACACTTAGACTCGACCCCTGAGTACGCAAGTACCGCCCCCAAGCAACATTCCACCCGACCGAGGTTGGAATCTCAGCCCTCGGCGGCGCCGGCGGTTCCGGTTGAAGCGGCGGTCGGCGTGCGGGACGTCGGCATCTTCAGTGATCTGGACTCGCAGGTTCAGCTACCCCTCGGTACGCCAAAGCACGCGACACTGCGGATCGTACCCAGACTCTCGATCGCTATCCTCCTCGACGACCAGCACCCGCTGAAGGTCTACCCGCTAGGCGGCCCCGCGACGCTGACGTTCGCCGACCTGACGCTAAGGCTGCGACCTGGAGACCAAGCGGAGCTCAGCCGCCTCCCCCAGCTCGAAGTACTGTCCGGCGCCCCGCCGCTCGGCGACGCGGATGCCGATGGCATTCCGGACGCGCTCGATATCGTCTTGGGCGCGGAGAAAGCCGTCCTCAACGGCGCCGAGTATTCCGATGACTACTTTACCATGAAGTATCCGGGCGGCGACGCCCCACGCAAGCGCGGCGCCTGCGTGGACGTGATCGTGCGCGCCCTACGCAACGCCGGCTACGACTTGCAAACGCTGATCGCCAAAGACATTCGACGCGCGCCCCAGGCATACGGAGTCGAAAAACGCGACTCCAGCATCGACCATCGGCGAGTACGCAATCTGTTCGTCTACCTGAAGCGCCACTTCGAGCGGCGCTCCGCCAGCAAGGCCGACGCAGACGATCCGCTAGTGCCGGGCGACATCGTCCTACTCGACACGCTACCGAAGCCCGGACCCGATCACGTCGGGATCGTCTCGACGCGGCGCGGCGCCAGCGGACACTTCACACTCGTCAACAATTGGACGTTCGGGCACCAAACAGCGCACATGGATCTGCTCGCTTCGTACGACGTCATGCACCGCTTTCGAGTTCCACCGACACCCGCCCGTCGCTAGCACCTCAACGGCCGGCAAGACGCACAGCACCGTCCTGCCGTATAGTCCTGCCGTGAGCGACGATCGCGACCACATCCTGCGCCGCCGCGCCCTGCTGCTCGGAACCGCCCTGACGGCTCTGCGCTGCACGCCATCGGTCCAGGAGCCGGCCGCTGGACCAGAGCCAAGCCCCGTCGCCACGATCGAAGCTCCCGAAGATACGACTCCGCCAGCCGATGACGTACCGCCACCGGACACGGACCATCGGGACGCGCCGGTCGACATCGCGCGCCCGCCGACCGATATTCCCGACGGCGTCAGCGAAAAGATTCGCAACATGTACCAGGGCCTGTACGCCGGCACCGAGCGCGTCGAAAAACAGACCGGCCAGATCGCCGCGCTGCTCCCCACATGCGGGGTTACAGTCTCAAGCTGTGAATCCGCATGGGTAAAAGTAGCGGAAGCACACCGCGACCACCAGCGCAATGGTTGGACCAGCGGCTGCGGCTCCGGCACCACGCCCGAGGGCAAGGCGTTCGACGCCCGCGCAGCGCTGCACGCCAAATACCGCGAGCAGCTCGAAATGGCGCTCAACAAGAAGATCGATAAGGCCGTCGGCCCCGACGAGACAGCCAAGGCCCGGTGGACGAAGCTCAAGGCGGATGCGAATGCCGCGCGCCCCGTACCGTGCTTGAGCATCGCCTGCATGGATTACTGAGTGCTTGCTTCGCCCTATGCCCAACGCGACCTGCGACGTGATCCAGCAGTCCTGTCTCAACCCAACCCTGGTCCTTGCGTCCCGTCCGCGGCGTCCCTACGACGCTGATCGTCATGGCCAATCCGCTGATTCGCGACCGCGATGTGTCGTTCCTGCTGTACGAAGTTCTAGACGCCGAGCGTCTCTGCGAACTGCCCGCCTTTAGTGAGCACTCTAAGGAGACGTTCGACCTGTATCTGCAGAGCACGCGCCGGGTCGCACGCGACCTGCTGTATCCGACCTATCGCGAGATGGACCTCCAGCCGCCGGAGCTCACGCCGGACGGTGTGAAGGTGCACCCAAAGGTCGGACCGCTGTTCGACGCGATGGTCGAAATCGGCGCGCTCGTCGCCACGCGCCCCGAAGAGGTCGGCGGCGCGCAAATGCCATACACCATCGCAGCGATCGCGAGCGCCTACATGATGGCTGGCAACCTCAGCGCGTACGGCTACGTGGGACTGACTACCGGGGCGGCACGCCTGATCGAATCGTTCGGCAGCGACGAGCTGAAGGAACGCTACATGCGACGCATGTACACCGGCGAATGGACCGGCACCATGGCGCTGACCGAGCCCCAGGCCGGCAGCAGCCTTTCCGACGTTCAGACCAAAGCCACGCCCACTGAGGCCGGGCACTACTTGATGAGCGGAAACAAGATCTTCATCTCCGCCGGTGACCACGACATCCGCGACAACATCGTACACTTAACGCTCGCCCGCATCGAGGGCGCGCCACCCGGCATCAAGGGCGTCAGCCTATTTGCCGTACCCAAGAAGCGCCTCGACAGCGACGGGCTGGTGGCGAATGACTCGACGACCGCCGGATTGATTCACAAGATCGGCTGGAAAGGCCTCCC
>JAUIKB010000857.1 GCA_030430975.1 Polyangia bacterium | reverse complement strand
GGGGGGTGCTGGGGGCGCGGGGGGCGCTGCGGGCGCAGGAGCCGAAGCGGCGGCGGGGGTGGACGCTATCGCAGCGACGGACTCATTCACCGCCGCCGCCTCCTCGGTGTCCGGTGCGGGGGGCGGTACCGTGGCCGGAATATCCAACTTGGCTCGCAGTTCGGCGGCCGTTTTTGCGAGCGTCAGGGCGCGCATGTCGTCGCCGGTGTCCGATGCGCTTTCGGCCGCGCGCTTCAGCCAGCGCAGGGCGTCCCGCTTGTCCCCGCGATTCCACATCGCTGCTCCGGTTTCGAGAGCCCAGCGGACGTCGTCGGAATCATTGGACTGTGCGTCTGGAAACAACCCGGCCGATGCGTTCATAGACCGGCTGGTTTACACCAAATTCGTGTCCGACGGTGGCTGCCGTTGCCAACCGCCTGACGTTTTGCAGCGTTGCGGTGCGCGGCGCACCGCGTCAGGATGCTGAGGATGCAGCTCGATCGCGAGAAGTTCCTTGCATGTGCGGCCATGCTTTCACTGACCACCTCCGCCTGTGGTGGGGGCGCGGCGGCGGCAACGCGACCCGCCGCCCCCAGCGAGCCGCAACCAGCGCAGAGCGGCGATGCCAACGTGTTCGCCGAGCTGGACCAAGACCCGTTGGCGCCGCCGCGCATCGCCGGCCCGTCAGCTTCGGTAGAGGTCGGCGCTGGCTACGTCGCGCCCAGCCTAGAGGCTAGCGAATACTACGACAGAGGCCCGTGCTACGAGGGCTATTGTCCCCCGCCGATGGTCGAATAGGCGTCCACTCGGCAGGTTGACGAACGGTACCCAAGGCTCGCCTGAAGAGGCGAAGCGCGGAGGCAACGCATGATCGGTTGGAGCGAACAACACAAGGCCATCTTCGACATGGTGCGCCGGTTTATCGACGTCGAGATCGCTCCAAAGCGAGAAGAGTTCGAGCACGGCGACACGCCACCCTACGACGTGCTTCGAAAAATGATGGATACGTTCGGTCTGCGGGAGATGGCGAAATCGAGGTTCGCTGCGCAAATCGAGAAGGAAAAAGCAGGCAAGTCTGCCTCGGAAAGCCGCCAAAGCGCTGACGCTGCCGCCATGCAGATGATCCCGATCATCGAACTCAGTCGTCACAGCCCCGGAATGGTGACCGCACTTGGTGTCAGCATCGGGCTCACCGCCAGCGCGATCATGAAGAAGGGCACGATCGCGCAAAAGGAACGCTGGGCCCCGGATCTGTTGACGCTCGATAAGGTCGGCGCATGGGCGATCACCGAGCCCGGCTCTGGGTCTGATGCGTTCGGTGGAATGCGGGCCTCGGCCCGACGTGATGGTGATGGTTATATACTGAACGGAAATAAGACGTTCATTACGAACGGGCCCTACGCCGACACGATCGTGTTCATATGCAAGCTCGATAACGGCGCGCCAATGAAGGACCGCCCGATCCTAACGTTCGTGCTCGAACGTGGAACAAAGGGTCTCACTCAGAGCAAGCCGCTCCGCAAGATGGGGATGCACTCGTCGCCAACCGGCGAGCTGTTCCTCGACGATGTCCGCGTTGGTCGTGAGTACTTACTCGGCGAATCCGAAGACCGCGGCTCCCGGGCTGGTGCCAAGTCGACGTTCACCGCTGAGCGGACCGGCGTCGCGGCGATGGCCTTGGGAATCGTCGAGCAGTGCCTGCAGAAATCGATCGAGTACGCCAAGACCCGCGTCGCCTTTGGCAAACCGATCGGTGATTTTCAGCTAATTCAGCTCAAGATCGCGAAGATGCAGGTCGCTCGTATGAACATTCAGAATCTCGTGTTCCGCGTCATCGAGCTGGCCGGCGAAGGCAAGACGATGGATATCGCTGAAGCGTCTGCGTGCAAGCTGTACTGCGCTGGCGCAGCGGTCGAGGTGGCGATGGAGGCCGTTCAGCTCTTCGGCGGCAACGGCTACATGGCTGAGTACCAAGTCGAACAGCTGGCACGCGACGCTAAAGTCCTGCAGATCTACGGCGGAACTGACGAGATCCAGGTGTCCCAGATCGCTCGCTCGCTGCTCGCCTGACGCACGAAGGCGCTGCAACCGTCGCTGTAGCAAGCAGCAGCCTTGGAGTAGACTCGCGGCGTGACCGCTGTGCTTCCCCTCGATTCGGACTTTCGTGGGAACGAGCGATTCGAGGTCCGTGGGCGGCTCGGCGCTGGCGGTATGGGGGTCGTGTATCGCGTTTTCGATAAGGAGCGCGACGAAGAGGTCGCGCTCAAGACCCTGATTCGGATGGAAGCCAGGTCTCTGTACCGCTTCAAACGCGAATTTCGCGCTCTAGCAGACGTGTTTCACCCGAACTTGGTCGGCTTTCACGAACTGGTCCGCGACGGCGAGGACTGGTTCTTCACCATGGAGCTGGTCGAGGGGACCGACTTTCTCGCATACGTGCGGCCAGACGCGGAAAACACCGACGATCTGCTCACCGCTATTTGCACGGCGCCGCACAGCGACTTGGGACCTGTGCTGGTGCCCCAACGCGTCGAGGCCGTGCCGCGTCCTCAGCTCACGGCAACGAGTCGCCCCGTCGTTCGCCGACCCGGTGACACCAGGCCGCGCGGCATCACGGCGCCACTGCATCTCGAACGTCTCCGAGACGGCATGAGCCAGCTAGCGGAGGGCGTTCAAGCCCTGCACGACGCGGGTATGTTGCATTGCGACGTCAAGCCGTCGAACGTCCGGGTCACGCAAGACGGTCGCGTTGTGCTGCTCGACTTCGGGCTCGTGACCGAGCTACCGACGACGCTGGCATTCGCAAGCGTCGACAAGCCTGTCGTGGGTACGGCGGCTTATATGTCGCCCGAGCAGGGCGCTGGACACGAGCTGAGTCCCGCGAGCGACTGGTACAGCGTAGGCGTGATGCTCTACCAGGCGCTGACCGGGCGGCTGCCGTTTTATGGGGGCAGCGTTGAGGTCTTGATGCGCAAACGCAAGGTCATGCCGGCCGCGCCGCGCACGCTCGAACCGCGCATCCCAGCGGATCTGAACAAACTGTGCATGGATCTATTGCGAACCCGACCCGACGAACGGCCGCCCGGTGCTGAGGTGCTCTTTCGGCTCGGCGGAGGATCGATACGGACGGCGCTGCTATCCGAGCGCCCTCGACCCGCCGTGGTGCCAAACATCGGGACGCCCAAGAGCATTCCGCCGGCACCGCCCGTCACCGATTTCGTAGGTCGCGAGCGGCATCTGGCGCGGCTTGGGTCGGCGTACAAAGCCATGGCGTCGGGCCAGGCGGTGACCGTATTCGTCGACGGCCGTCCGGGCAGCGGCAAGACGTCGCTGGTTCAAACATTTCTCGCCGGCCTGGTGCGGTCGGGCCGGGCGGTTGTACTCAGCGGGCGCTGTTACCAGCGCGAATCGGTACCGTTCAAGGCGCTGGACAGCCTGGTGGACGAGCTGACCAGCGCCTTGAACGGAACCGATTCGCGCTGGTAAC
>JAUIKB010000015.1 GCA_030430975.1 Polyangia bacterium | reverse complement strand
TCAAATAGTGAGCTTTGCTTGCTTGAACGTCGGAACACGCTCGAAGATCGCAATTTCCGATCTCTCTGTCGATCCCCTGGACGACACTTTCTTCTCAGGGATCACCAGTTTACGCGTCCCCACAGTTCACAGGCGAAGCGGCGCGCGGGCGCACTCACACGATCAAACGCACGCCGCCGAGATCGCCGATGTTGTGTGGGAACCGGTCGCCGGGGCAGCCGATGAACATGTAGTTCTTGGGCACGCCCAGGCGCTCGCTCAGCTGGTCGATCAACCCCGGTCCGAATTTGCCCTGGACGGCGATGAAGTCGATGCGAATCTCAGGGTAGACGCGGTCGAGGGTTCTGAGTTGGTCGGCGAGGGTGGTGGGGATCTTCTTCTCTTCCGAGTAGACGTGGACGACCTTGAGGTTTTTGGTGTGCTCGTTGTCGAGCACGTACTCGATCGCACGCCGCAGGTTGGCGAGGCCGTCGCCGCGCGTGAAGAACACGATCGCTTGGCCGTTGATCTCTTCGACCTTGTCGAGCGTCCAGTCCGACAACTTCGAGTTGAGTGCCCTGACGCTTTGGTGAACTGCCTGGCCAATGTACAAAGCGGCTTGCAGAATCCGCACCCGTCCAAACATCAGCGTGACCGCGAAGGCTGTGACCAGGAAGTAGATCAGGAAGATCAGCGACTGCTGGAGGCCCACATCGGCGCCCGTAATGGGGTCCTTCTTCAGGACGTTGCCTACCAACCCGGCACTTACAGCGATCAGCGCGATCACGATACCGAACCACGAAGCTCGCACGTCGCGGGGAAGCCGAGCTCGCTTGAGCGCCAGCAGTCGGTTACCCACGGCGAACAGGCCCATCACGAACAGGAAGCTGATGGTGTAGACGCCGGCCAGTGTGCCCACGTTGCCCTGCGTGATCAGCAGGATCGAGACGCACAGTCCGAAGAACGACAGCGTGATCAAGTGGGGTGTGTGTCGCCACGAGTTCTCCTTGAGCAGGAATTGAGGCAGGCATCGGTCGAGGCTCATGCGCTTGACCAGACCGGTCACACCGACGTAGCTCGTGAGCACCGCGCCGGACAGCACGAGGAACGCGTTGATGCCGATCCAACTCCTAAACAGTGGGCCGAGCGTCGCACCGGCTGAACGCGAAGCCATCTCTGAGAGTAGCGTTTCACCGTGATGCTCGAATTGGTCCATCGGCAGAATGCCCAAAGCGAGCAGGCTGATCGCGGTGTTGAAGAAGAACACCGCAATCCACATGTTGCGGAGCGTCTTGGGAAACACGCCCGGCTTTTGTTCCTCGATGAAGTTCGCGGAGCTCTCGAAACCGCTAATGCCGAGCAGCCCGGCCGCAAATCCGAAGAACACGGCTTTGGCGAAGCCCTGCGGGGGAGGCGACGCGAAGTTCTTGGTCATGACCGTCAGGTCGCCGGATACGTGTTTGATGCCGAAGCCGACCAGGATCAACAGCGTGGCGATGTGCAGACAAAAGATCACCAACGCGACGCTGGAGCTCTCGGTGATGCCGACAATATTCAGCGCGGCAAATATGCCGAGGAGGACGATCGTCCCGGCAAACACCGGGACCGCCGGCCACACGCTGTGGGCGTAATGCAGTGCTTCAGTCGAGCTGATGACCGCCGTCGCGATGTACGACAACAGCGTGAGGCAAGCCGCCATGCTCGCCTTGTACTTGCTGGTCGTGTTCAGCAGCACGTTGTACGCGCCGCCGTTCAGGGGCAGCGCGGAGCCGACCTCCGCGTAGATTTTTCGAAACGTGTAGAGAACCAGCCCGACCAGCGCCAGCGCGATCGGGGCGTAGATGCCCGCGTACAGCGTGCAGATCGCCGCTACGTAGAGCACCGAGGAGGTGATGTCGTTGCCGCAGATCGCAGTAGCTCGCCACTCGGACAACAGGTGAGAGGAGGCGTCCTTGTCTTTTAGCGGTTTCGCTTCGAGGTCGGTGATGTGCTCGGCGTGGCCCCAGCCCGCGAACGTCCATGGTTCGGGTTCGACGTAGTCTTTTTCCGACCATCCTTGTTCGCCGGAGCCTGGGGATCGATCGGAGGCTGCTGGCTCGGAGGCGACCGGCGCAGAGGTGGTCTCGGAGGCTGCGGGCTTCGGGGGAGTCGATCGAGGTTTCGAAGATTTGGATTGCTTCGATTTTGGCGCGTCCGATTCTGATTCTGGCGTGCTCATGAGCCTGCTCGACGTCGCAATAGCAGCGCGCGCCGCGATCAAACAGCAGAAACCGCGAGGTTGTTGGATAATCGGCGTACGGGGTAGATCGGAGACACGCACTGGGCGCAGAAATTTCGCGCTGGTGGCGCTTGCCGGGCAAGTGCGTAGACTCGCCACGAGGTGATGGCGGCGTGACATCGACGGGTCAGCATCAGTCGACGCCCCTGGGCTCGGAGAGCCTGTGGAAGATCGTCGCTGCTGTCTGCGCAGGCGCCGCGTTCATGACGGCGCTGCTGTCGCCGACGACGTATTACGCATGGTTGGATAGCGCAGCAGCTGCGAAGCACTCGACTGGGACGTCGCTCACGGCTGAGGACGTCGCGGTGATGCTGCTGCTGTCGGCGCTGCCGGGTACGCTGTTTGCTGTCCTGTCACTGTACGCGGTCAAGGGCTACCGGATCGCTGGACTCGGCGTATGGATGCTGATGTTCTTCGGCGGGCTCGGCACTGCGATGGCTACGCACATGTTCGTGACCGCCAATCCGGATCTGTTTACCGAACCCGGCTTCATCTTGACGGGTGCGTTATGGGACGCCTACGGGTGGAGCAGCCTGGTTATTTTCCCGGTATTATTTATCACGATCTTCGTCGACCTGATCCTCAACATGGTGTGGGTCGTCGTTGCGGGTATGCTGGAGATCGTGATCGTTCCACTCAGCGGTTACGTGGGAATGATGGTTGGCTTCCTATGTGGCGCGCCGTTGCTGATGTACACCGCGTGGTCACGACGTCGAAAGCAACGGGCGGCTCTGGTTGGCTAGCCGAGTAAAATGCGCTTGCGCTGAGCGGCTAAATCATCCAGTTCCCGCTGCAGCTCGCTCGTGAGGAATTCGAGCGCCGCCCTGCACTGCGCGGGATCGTTCGGATCGTCGTAGCCGAGTTCCCACAGACGCACGGGCGGTAGTACGCGCATCCGCACTTTGGTCGGCAAGGGGATTGCGGCGAAGTACGGGCCGACGGAAAGGCCGAACGGGAAGCTCAGGGTGATCGGACACACGTTGAGGCCGACGCGCTGTTTCAGATTGAGCAGCTTGGCTAGTCCCTCGCCCCGTGACAGGACGAACAGGCCCTCGTGAGTGCCGACGTGTACGAACGGTACGAGCGGCACGCGCTGACTGATCGACAAGCGTAGGAAACCCGTGTGCCCATGAAAGTTGACGATGTGGCGTTCCGCAAACGGCTTGTGCGAGTCGCGATCGCCGCCCGGAAACGCCATCAGCTGGCAGCCGTCGCCGAGCACGCGTACCGCCGTCTCGCGGTCGGCGTTGACCGCTCCGACTTCGAGCAACAGGTCGCCGAGCACCGGGATATCGAAGAAGGCGCGGTGCGCCATGTAATACAGCGGATGCTCCAGCCCGTAGCGGCGCACGATCGCTACCGTGAGCAGCGGGCCTTCGATCGTGTACGTGCTGCCGCAGTGATTACCGAATAGAATCGCGGGCCCGTGCTCTGGCACGTGGTCGACGCCTTCGGTCTCGCAACGGAAGTAGTGGTCGTACAGCGCGCCCGCCGAGGACAGCGCCTTAGCGATGCGCGCCGGGTTGCGGCGGTCGATGTCCCTCGGCGTCATGCTAAGTAGATAGCATTTCGTCTCGTCAAACCTGAGCGCTGCGCAGCCGAAGCGCGTTGCCGATGACGGATACCGAACTCAGGCTCATCGCGGCGGCGGCGAGCATCGGACTGAGCAAGATGCCGAACACCGGATACAAGGCGCCGGCGGCGATCGGGACGCCCAGCGAGTTGTAGCCAAACGCGAACCACAGGTTCTGCTTGATGTTGCGCATGGTCGCGCGGCTCAGGCGGCGCGCCCGGACGATGCCGAGCAGGTCGCCTTTGACGAGCGTGACGCCAGCGGATTCCATCGCCACGTCGGTGCCGGTTCCCATCGCAATCCCAACGTCGGCGAGCGCCAACGCGGGCGCATCGTTGATGCCGTCTCCGGCCATCGCAACCACGTGCCCAGATTCTTGGAGCTCGCGCACATGGCTCGACTTTTCGTCCGGCATCACGCCGGCGACGACTTCGTCGATACCGAGCTGTTTCGCAACCGCGTGGGCCGTCGTCGGACTGTCGCCGGTGAGCATGACGATGTGCAGGTTCTCGTCGCGCAGCGCGGCGAGCGCTTCGGCCGTCGTCGACTTGATCGGATCCGCCACCGCCAGGATTCCACCGAGTTGCCCGTCCGCGGCCACGAACATGACGGTCTCGCCTTGCTTGCGGCGGGTCTCGGCGCGCGAGGCGAAATCGCCCAGTCCGACGTTCATCGAGTCCATCAGCTTGCGATTGCCGACCGCCACACTGTGCCCGTCGACCCGACCCCGCACACCTTGGCCGGTGATGGACTCGAAGCGTTCGACGTCGGATAGTGCGCCAGACTCGCGTGCGCCGGTCACGATCGCTGCGGCTAACGGATGTTCGCTGCTGTTTTCCAGCGATCCGGCGAGCATGAGTAGCGTCGGTTCGTCGAACCCGTCGGCGGTTTCGACGGCGACCAGCCTGGGACGGCCCTCGGTCAACGTGCCCGTCTTGTCTACGACTAGCGTGTCGACCTTGCCCAGCAGTTCGATCGCCGCGGCGTTGCGGAACAGCACGCCGATCGACGCGCCCTTACCCGTAGCGACCATGATCGACATCGGTGTCGCCAAGCCAAGCGCACACGGGCACGCGATGATCAGGACCGCCACCGCGTTGATGAGCGCGTACGCCATCGAAGGCTGCGGACCGACGAGCGCCCAGATCACGAACGTCAGCACGGACGCCGCGACGACTGTGGGGACGAAGTAGCCGGCGACGGTGTCGGCGAGCGTTTGGATCGGCGCGCGACTGCGCTGAGCCTCGGCGACCATCTGCACGATGCGCGACAGCAGCGTGTCGCTGCCGACCTTTTGCGCCTGGATGGTGAGGCTGCCGGAGCCGTTCACGGTGGCGCCGATCACCGCGTCGTCGGTGGACTTGCGGACTGGCACCGGCTCACCGGTGACCATCGACTCGTCGACGGAACTGTCGCCGGTCAGAACGACACCATCGACGGGTACCTTTTCACCTGGGCGCACGCGCAGCCGGTCGCCGACCTTCACTTCTTCGAGCGGGACGTCGGTCTCCTGGCCGTCGGCGCCGATACGTCGCGCGGTCTTAGCAGCCATGCCAAGCAGTTCGCGCACCGCGGCCCCGGTTTGGGAACGAGCGCGCAGTTCGAGCACCTGGCCCAGGAGGATCAGCGTCACGATGGTGGCGGCCGCCTCGTAGTAGACAGCGATGCCGCCGCCGTGGGTGCGGAACGAGGCGGGGAAGACGCCGGGCGCAAACGTTGCAACGAGGCTGTATCCAAACGCCACCGCGACGCCCAGCCCGATCAGGGTGAACATGTTGGGCGAGCGATTCTTCACCGAAGAGATGGCCCGAACGAAGAACGGATGCGCCGACCACAGACAAACCGGGGTCGCCAACACGAGTTCGAAGTACACCCGGGTGCCACTTGGCAACAACGCAGACACAGGTCGTCCGGGAAGCATATCGCCCATGGCAATCGCCAACAGCGGCAACGAAAACGCGGCCGACAGCCAAAACCGCTTGGTCATGTCACGCAGCTCGGAATCATCCTCTGGCGTGTCGAGGGAAAGCGTTTTCGGCTCCAGCGCCATCCCGCATTTCGGGCAGTCTCCGGGACCGACTTGTTCGATCTCGGGGTGCATCGGGCATGTGAAGATTGCGTCCTGAGGAGCGTTCTTCTCGGCCTCCCTTTTCGCGCGGGCGATCTCGCCGCTCAGGTAGCGGTCGGGGTCGGCGGCGAAGCTCTCGCGACAGCCATTCGAGCAGAACCGGTAATTCTGCCCGTCGTGCTCAAGGTGGTGCGGACCCTCCGCTTTGACGGTCATGCCGCACACGGGATCCTTAAGCTCAGCCGGAGCGGCTGGCTCGCCAGGCTCCGATTCGTGATGGCAAGGGGTATCTGACATGGTCGCTCTCAGCAGTTGCAGTTCTTATCGAAAATCTTGAGCAGCTCGTCGATCTTGGACTGCCGCTCGGTCGGGTCGTCGCCGTTCATCGCCGTGCTCACGCAGGTCTGGATGTGTTGGTCGAGCATTAGCTTGCTGACCTTGGCCAGCGCAGCGCGCACTGCAGACACTTGCATCACCACATCGACGCAGTAGCGATCCTGTTCGACCATTCGCTGAATCCCGGCGACCTGGCCCGCAATACGTTTCAGACGAGCTTCGACCGGTGGCTTAGTCGCTTCATCCAACATACCCATACCATGCATGGGTATTGGCTCGACGTCAACACCCTGCGTCAGCCGGATGCGAACTCCTCGCGAACAACATTGAGGATATCCAGGTGCCGCTTGAGGATATTCTTAGGCACGCGCGAAGATTGCTCCGGGAACCGCGTCGACGGATTGGCCCGGGGCTTGCTAGACAGCTGGGGTGAACAATCCGAGCGGCAGCGTGGCTTCGAACGCTGAGAGCGCCTGGTATCGCTGGACTCGCTTCTTCACCGTCAATCCGCTGGTGACGACGATGCTGGCGGCGCTGATCGTGCTCGCGGGCCTGATCACGTCGCCGTTTCGTTGGGACCTCGGTGGCGTACCGACGCGGCCCGTCCCCGTGGACGCGATTCCCGACATCGGTGAGAACCAGCAGATCGTTTTCACGCCCTGGAGCGGCCGCTCGCCTCAGGACGTCGAGGACCAGATCACCTATCCGCTGACCACCGCGCTACTCGGCATCCCGGGTGTCCGCACCGTGCGCAGCTTCAGCATGTTCGGATTTTCCACGATCTATGTGATCTTCGAACAGGACGTCGAGTTCTATTGGTCACGATCGCGGATCCTAGAAAAGCTCGCTTCGTTACCCCGGGGAACGCTGCCTCCGGACGCTTCGGCGACACTCGGACCAGACGCGACGGCTCTAGGACAGGTCTACTGGTACACGCTCGAAGGCCGCGACAAGGACGGCAAGGCAGTCGGAGGCTGGGATCCCCACGAGCTGCGATCGATTCAGGATTTCACCGTGAAGTACGCCCTGCAGGGCGTCGCTGGCGTCAGCGAAGTGGCGTCCGTGGGTGGACACGTTCAGGAGTACCAAGTCGACGTGGACAACGAAGCGCTGCGGGCGCGCAACGTGTCACTGCAGCAGGTCGCCAAAGCGGTTACGGACGCGAACAAGGACGTCGGCGCACGCACCTTGGAACTCAACCGCGTCGAGTACGTGATTCGCGGAATCGGGTTCGTCAAGAACATCGAGGATCTCGAACAAGTCGTCGTCAAGTCCGAAGACCACACGCCGGTGCGCGTCCGTGACGTCGCCAAGGTGCACCTCGGCCCAGCCCAACGCCGCGGGGCCCTAGACAAGGATGGCGCGCCAGCAGTGGGCGGCGTGGTCGTCACGCGTTTCGGTGCGAATCCGATGCAGGTGATCGAAGCGGTGAAGGCGAGGATCGCTGAGATTCAGCCGTCGCTGCCCGTTCGCCAACTCGACGATGGAACTGAGAGTCGAGTCACGATCGTTCCGTTCTATGACCGGTCCGAGTTGATCCAAGAGACGCTCGGCACGCTATCGACGGCGTTGTGGCAACAGCTGCTCATCACTGCGCTGGTGGTATTGACGATGCTGCGTAGCTTGCGGGCATCGATCCTGATCTCCGCGATGCTGCCGCTCGGCGTGCTCGGCGCGTTCGTAGCGATGCGACTGACGGGCGTGGATGCCAATATCATGGCGCTCAGCGGCGTCGCCATCGCGATCGGCACGATGGTCGATCTAGCGATTGTGGTGAGCGAGACGATTTCAAAGCACCTCGACGAGGCTGAACCCGACACACCAAAGGCGCAGGTCGTCTCACGCGCCACCGCTGAGGTTGCCCAGGCCGTGATGACCTCCACGTTGACGACCGTGATCGGGTTCCTACCGATCTTCGGTCTAAGCGCAGCTGAAGGAAAGCTCTTCAAACCGCTCGCCATGACCAAGACCTTCGCGATGCTGGCCGCGCTCGTGTTGGCCCTGACCGTCTTACCCATGCTGGCGACGCTGTTTCTCCGTCGGGAAACTTTACCCGCCGAAGCGGGGATCACCGAAAGCGCACGCTCACGCTTGTTGCGGCCCCGTTCGATCCTCCAACTCAGTGTGGCGGTGCTGTGCTTCTGGCTCGGCATGCAAAGCAGCCTGGCGCTCGGCATCAGTCTGAGTTTGGTGTGGCTCCTGCACTGGGCGGAGCCGCTCGCCCCGGAAAAATTCCGGCGGCTGCTCCGGTACCTGCCGATAGCGCTGCTCGCGATCACACTCTTGCTGCTCCTGTCCGACAACTGGCTCCCGCTCGGCATCGCGCGTGGTCTGTGGACCAATCGGCTGTTCACGGCCGTCATGCTCATCGCCGTGTTGGTTCCCTTCGTCGCGTTCGTCTGGATCTATCCGCGCCTGCTGCGCTACTGCTTGGACCGTAAGGTCCGCACGCTGGCCGTTCCTGCGCTGCTGGTCGCGTTCGGCGTGGCGGCATGGCTCGGGCTGCCCAGGCTCATCGCGAAGCTACCCGAGTCGGTGCGCATGAATCGCACGGTAGTCGCGATGGCCCACAAGCTCCCTGGCTTCGGTCGCGAGTTCATGCCGCCCTTCGATGAAGGCTCGTTCCTGTACATGCCAACCACGATGCCACACGCGTCGATCGGCGAAGCTCAAGCGCAGCTCAGCCGGCTCGACGCGGCGATCGCCGCGATCCCGGAGATAGATGTTGCCGTCGGCAAGCTTGGGCGCGCGGATACAGCTCTCGATCCGGCTCCCATTTCGATGTTCGAAACGGTCGTCAACTACAAGCCCGAGTTTGGCGTCGACGCGGACGGGCGCCGCGTGCGCCAGTGGCGCGAGCATATCAAGTCCCCCAATGACATCTGGAAGGAGATCCAGCGTGCCGCGGCGGCACCCGGACTGACCAGCGCGCCGGAGCTCATGCCGATCGCCACGCGCATCGTGATGTTGCAGAGCGGTATGCGGGCACCGCTCGGAGTGAAGGTACGCGCGCCGAACCTTCACGCGTTGGAGCAGGCGGCTCAAACGCTCGAGGCCGAGCTCAAGCGCGCCCCCGGGGTCCGCCCAGAAACCGTGGTCGCCGACCGCATCGTGGGCAAGCCGTACCTGGAAATCATCCCGAATCGCGAGGAGATCGCGCGGCACAGCATCTCGATCAACACCGTTCAGGACGTCATCCAAACCGGCATCGGCGGCCGCGTGGTCACGCGGACCGTCGAGGGTCGCGAACGTTATCCGGTCTTGGTGCGGTACATGCGTGAGGAGCGCGATTCGATCGACGCGATGAAGCGCGTTCAGGTACCCAGCCCGCTCGGGCACTCGATTCCGCTGGAGCAACTCGCGAGCATTCGGTATCGGCGGGGGCCACAGGTCATCAAGAGCGAGGATACGTTCCTGACGGCTTATGTCGTTTTCGATAAGCTTCCAACCCGAGATGCGGCGGGGGCGGTCGAAGCCGCGGGACGGTTTCTCAAAGCGCGCCAAGCATCTGGCGAACTCACTCTGCCCACCAACGTGACGTATTCGTTTGCGGGCACCTACGAGAATCAGCTTCGGAGCGAGAGCACGTTGAAGCTATTGGTGCCGCTGTCCTTCTTCCTGATCTTTACCCTCATCTACCTACAGTTTCGCAAGGTGAGCACAACACTGTTCGTGTTCACCGGCGTCGCCGTGGCGATGAGCGGCGGATTCATCCTGATCTGGCTGTACGCGCAGCCGTGGTTCTTCGACTTCGGCATCTTGGGCGCGAATTTCCGTCAACTGTTTCAAGTCCACACCGTCCATCTGAGCGTGGCCGTGTGGGTCGGCTTCATCGCTTTGATCGGCATCGCGACCGACGACGGCGTCATCCTCGCGACGTACCTCAAACAACGCTTCGAGAGCAAAGCGGCCACGACCCGATCGGAAGTGCGCGACCTCACAGTCGAGGCTGCCGAGCGCCGCGTGCGCGCCTGTATGATGACGACTGCCACGACCGTGCTAGCGCTGCTGCCCGTGGTGACGTCGACTGGGCGCGGCTCCGACGTGATGGTGCCGATGACGCTGCCGCTATTCGGCGGCATGCTCATCGAAGTTGTCACGTTGCTCGTCATCCCGACGCTCTGGTGTGCGTGGCAGGAGCGTCGGCTCAAGTTCACGGACGACGCTTCAGCCAACTAAAGTCACCCGACTGTACCCGCCGCGCGAAACGTGCAGGGCGCCGGAACTCGGGCGATCAGCTCGGCGAATTGGCACGAGGGTTGCTTCGTGCGGTCGATGTCTCAAATTTCTCTCCGGCTGTTTCTCTCACTCATGATCCTCACGCCGGCCTGCGGCGAGACGGCGGATGACACCGGCAGTACGGCGGGCAGCGCGGGGACAGGGGCAGGTGGAGGCGGCGCGATGAGTGGAAGCGCGGGCGTGGGCGGCTCGCTTGGAGGAGGCGCCGGAGCCGGAGGTATCGCTGGAACCGGGAACGGCGCGGCCGGCTCCGGCGGATTTGCCGGGAACGCCGGAGGCGGCGCAGGCGGCGCAGCCGCAGGTGGAGGAACGGCAGGCAGCGGAGGAGCCGCAGGAACTGGCGCAACGGCGGGCAGCGGAGGCGCTGCAGGCAGCGGCGCGGCCGGCGGGGGAGGATTGGGCGGATCATCAGGCGCCGGGGGTTCGCCGGCCGGTCCGACTGTGGAGTGCGGTCCGATCACCTGCGACGTTGGCGACGTGTGCGTTATCTGCGAAGCGGCTACTCCGCCAACGCGAACCTGCGCTGCACCCTTTGGTGGAAGCTGCAACACATTTCCCCAGGTGCATTTGTTCTGCGACGGCCACGACGACTGCGCCGGTACCGAGCGCTGCTCTATCGTTGAGGGAAGCCTCGGGACCTACGCGCAGTGCGTTCCGACCCAGCCGTGCACCGACGCATGCAACTGTCCGCAGCCGGCGGTGACCTGCGATACTCTCGCCGATTGTCCTGATTGTTCAACATCTTGCGAACCCTACACGCAGCCGGGCGGCGGCGGCCTCGAGTTTCCCGTGCGGGTTTGCAGGCCCTAGACCCCGCACCCTGCCCCGGCGCCCAAGCTACCGCGTGAGTTGGACCAGCGCAGAGGCTCATCCCATGATCCGAAAGTCAGGTTTGGCGCATACCGGCACAGCCACTTGCGAATACCCTGCGAATCGGTCTGAATCGCGTGCCACTGGCAGCCGACGAGGCTATGGCTAGGCAGCGAGGGTTCCGATGCAATTTCACAACAGATATAGACCGATCGCTGGCGTCGCCCTCGGCACCTTTCTTATCGTCGCGTGTGGGGAGGCGGTCACCGTAACCGACGGCGATGGCAACACCGGCGGCGCGGGCGGGACCACGACCGCCGGCAACGGAGGCTCCACGGTCGGCGGAGCAGCCGGCCTCGGCGGAACTGGCGGAGCCGGCGCAGCCAGTGGCGCGGGCGGCTCGGTCGCGGAGTGCAGCGATGCCACCGGATGCAACGACGACAACGAGTGCACCGACGACGCGTGCGAATCCGGTCAATGCAGCCATGAGCCCGTGAACAACGGGACGCCATGCGATAGCGGCTCGTGCGTCTCCGGTGTCTGTCAGCCGATTCAGGCGTACTACCGCACGGACGAGGCTATCTATTCAATTGCGCTGGATCCAAGCGCCCAGCCCAAACAGCTCACGCAACCGTTGATCGACGGGGGCTACATCGGGCGTTTTGCGGTCGCGACCAGCGGGCGCGTCGTCTACAGCGCGGCCGTGGACCGAGACGACGGCACCGACTTGTACTCCGTCCGCACCGACGGAACTGGGCTCGCCGAACTCAGCCACGACACGTTAAGTGTTACACTCCTGCAGATCACGCCGGACGGACAGCGCGTCGTCTACACGGCGTACGATAACGCCGGCGGGCGATCTCTGTACGTGGTGGACGTCGACGGCGGCAACCTGACCCAACTGGCGGCGGGCTGGGTCAACTCCTACTTCAGCCTGTCGCGAGACGGGAAATACGTCGGATACATGACGGAGCGCCCGGACGCGGACTCCGGCATCTTCGTCGCCAGCCTCGACGGCGCCGAGCAAATCAAGATCGCGACAACCTCCGAATTAACGGGGATCCAAGCGGTCATCGTCAACGACGCGGCGCCAACAGCGGTTTACTTTTCGCAGCGCGAGCTCTTTCACGGCGGCGCCGACGGGACGACGAAGCTGAACCGCACGTTGCTGCAAGGCCGAGTGTTCGACCCGGTACTCACGCCCGGCGACGATCGCGTGATCTACCGCGCGATCGAAGACGTGCCGTGGACGTGGTCGGTCTATTCAACGCGACTCGACGGCACTGATTCAGTGCGCCTCAGCGGCGACATCGATGCAGGGCCGCTCTGGCTCAGCCCCGACGGCACCCACGTCGTGTACCAGTCGGACTACCAGCTGTACGCCACCACACCGACGGGAGGAACGTCGACGCAGCTGACGGCGAACTCGACCGTCGGTGTCGCCAACACCACGACCCTGACCGATACCCATACCGTATTCGTGGCTGACGGGGCGCTGGTCAGCTCAACCTATGACGGTGCTCGCGCCACCCTGGGGCAGGACTTGGTCACAGAGCGGCTCAAGCTCACCCCCGACCGCCAGCGCGTCGTCTTCACCGCCAGCGCAGGCCAAGCACACCCAGGCGTCTACTCGGTGTCCTTGACTGGCGGTGATTGGGTCCAGGTGCACGATGCCGAAGCCGGCGGCGGCTGGACATTCATGTTCGTTCCCAGTCCGGACAATCAGCAAGTCGTGTTTGAAGTTCGCGACGCCGGCGCGCCGAGCGAAGTCACCCACCAGCTGTGGGTCGGCGCGCTCGACGGCAGCGGCAGTTTCCCGCTCAATGCGAACAACATCCCACCGGGACGCTGGGACGAGGACAATCTAATCGTCCGGTAGAAACCGGGCGCTTAACGACGACAGGTCAGGGCAACACATGCGCAAACTCTTTCTCATCACGACAGCTTGCTTCTTGGGCGCCATCGCGTGCGACGGCTCCACCAGCGACAGCACCAACGCTCCGGGGGGCGGCGGTAGCGCCGGCGCCGGAGCGGGCGGGCAGTCCGGCAGCGGCGCGGTCGGCGGAGGCGGTGCCGCGGGCAGCGGCCAGGCCGGGAGTACCAGCGGAGGCTCAGGTGGCAATCCTGCGGGTGGGAACGCTGGCGCTGGCGCGGCTGGCAGCGGCGGCATGGCCGGCGCCGGCGGCAGCGTGGCTGGCAGCGGCGGAAGCGTGGCTGGCAGCGGCGGAAGCATGGCCGGCAGCGGCGGCAGCATGGCCGGCAGCGGCGGCGCGGCCTGCGATGAAGGTAACGACAACGCCTGCCTGACGTGCATGGCGACAGAGTGTTGCCCTATCGTCGAACTCTGCGAGGCGGGCGCCTTTTGCGCAACACCCCTCGACACGATGCGCTCGTGTCTTCGCGGTGGCGGTGGCGTGCCCTGTCTTTACGCCTTCACCAACACGTCCGACACTGCGGATCAGCTCAGCTCCTGCCTGTTCTCCAACTGCAGCGTCTGTACCAACTGAAGGCACGTACCTAGCGCGAGAGTCTCGGACAGCCGCTTGAGGGTACCCTCGAGGAGGACGCCCTTCACGCCTCGTCCCGACAGGCGACCGGTACGCTCCATCTTAGCGCGCGCCTTGCGGAGCTAACGACGTGAGCGATAAGCCCTCGGAGACGCGTGCGCGCCCGGTCCCACGATCTATATCGTCTTCGAGCCCGACGTCGAGTTCTACTGGTCGCGTTCGCGCATCTTAGAGAAGCCGGCGTCGCTGCCCCCGGGAACCCTGCCGCCCGATGCCTCCGCGACGCTCGGGCCGGACGCGACGGCTCTGGGCCAGGTGTTTTGGTACACGCTCGAAGGCCGCGATGCTTCGGGAAACGCGGTGGCGAACGAATCGAACGGTCGTGGCACTGGCTCACAAGCTGCCCGGCTTGGGTCGCGAGTTCATGCCCCCGTTCGATGAGGGCTCGTACCTGTACATGCCGACGACGATGCCGCACGCGTCGATCGGCGAAGCGCAAGCTCAACTACAGCGACTCGACGCAGCGATCGCAGCGATCCCAGAGGTCGATGTCGCCGTCGGCAAGCTCGGCCGTGCGGACTCCGCCCTCGACCCCGCGCCGATCTCGATGTTCGAAACGGTCGTGAACTACAAACCCGAGTACCGCATCGACGCGGACGGCCAGCGCGTTCGACAATGGCGCGACCACATCAAGAGCGCCGACGACATCTGGCGAGAGATTCAGAAAGCTGCGGCGGCACCCGGGCTGACCAGCGCTCCCGAACTCATGCCGATCGCAACGCGCATCGTCATGCTGCAAAGCGGCATGCGCGCGCCGCTCGGCATCAAGGTGCGCGCGCCCGATCTCGAACGACTCGAGCGCGCTGCTCAGCTTCTCGAAGCCGAGCTCAAACGCGCGCCTGGCTTGCGGCCCGGGACGGTGGTGGCTGACCGAATCGTCGGAAAGCCGTACCTAGAGATCGTTCCCAACCGTCAGGAAATCGCTCGTCACAACATTTCAATCGCGTCCGTGCAGGACGTGATTCAGACCGGCATCGGGGGACGCGTCGTGACACGAACGGTCGAGGGACGGGCGCGCTACCCCGTGTTGCTCCGTTACATGCGCGAGGAACGCAACTCCGTCGAGGCCATCAAGCGGATGCAGGTGCCCAGCCCACTCGGACACTCAATTCCGCTAGGCCAACTAGCGAACGTGCGTTACAGACGCGGCCCGCAGGTGATCAAAAGCGAGGACACGTTCCTCACCGCCTACGTCGTCTTCGACAAGCTGCCCAACCAGGACGCCACCACCACCGTCGAGGCCGTCAGTGGCTACTTGGCGGCGCGCCAGTCGTCAGGCGAGATGGCGCTGCCGACCGGCGTTACGTACGCGTTCGCGGGTAGCTACGAGAACCAGCTTCGCAGCGAAAGCACACTCAAGCTGCTCGTACCCCTCGCGCTGGTGCTCATCTTCACACTGATCTATCTACAGTTCCGCCGCGTGAGCACGACCCTATTCGTGTTCTCCGGCGTGGCGGTCGCGGTCAGCGGTGGCTTCGTACTGGTGTGGCTGTACGCGCAACCTTGGTTTCTCGACATCACGCTATTCGGGGCGAGTTTTCGCGAGCTGTTCCAAGTCCACACCGTCCACTTAAGCGTCGCCGTGTGGGTCGGTTTCATCGCCCTCGTCGGTATCGCGACCGACGACGGCGTGATCATGGCAACGTATCTGAAACAGCGTTTCGCTGACGCGACGTTAACCGCAACGAAGGATGTTCGCGAGTTGACGGTGGAGGCCGCCCAGCGTCGCGTCCGAGCCTGCATGATGACTACAGCGACGACCGTCTTGGCGCTGCTTCCCGTCATCACGTCGACAGGCCGCGGCTCGGACGTGATGGTCCCATTGACGCTGCCATTGCTCGGCGGCATGGCGATCGAAGTCGTGACGCTGCTGGTTATCCCCACGCTGTGGTGCGCGCAGAAAGAACGCGAACTTCGCGCACCGGCGACACGGAGCCCATAGCGTTTCTCATACAGATATTCTGAAGCGAGCAAACGACGTCACATTGACTCGCCCGCAAGCTTCGCCTAGACGCACTTGGTGATTCGGACCGTCAGCTCGTTTGTTTTTGGGCTACTTCTGGTCACCGGCGGCTGCGGCGCACGGACGGACATCGAAAGCGAGGCGGCCAATAGCTGCGGTCCCAGCGGTGCCCCGCTGTCGCCGACGGTGGCGCGAGTACGCGATCGCGGCTGCGTCCTCGAAGCGCGAGACAGTGCCGGCCGCCTGTGGGCGATGGAGTGCGCGCTCGAGAAATGCCGCATGTTTGTCGATGGCGAGCTCCGCTGTTCGTGTTCGGATATGGACTACGTCAACACGTGCCCCACCGGCGAACCGACGTGCCGCGGCTGGCAGTACTTCAGCTACCTCGATGTGAGCTACATTGACGAACGCGAGGACTGAAGGTCTCTTATTTCGACAGCGACTTGCCTATCGCCACCGGACTATTGAGCAGTTCGCTCGTCATTCGCGCGGCGCGCGACCGATGCTTCGACACCAAGTTGCGCTCGTCTGACTTTGGCTGCGTGGCATCGAACAAGGTCGGTCGCCTTGACTCCATCGGCAACACCAGGCGCCAGCGGTCCTCGACCAGGCCAATACGCGTCGTCGTCGTTTTGGTTTGGGCCATCATGACGATCGGCAGTCGCCGCGCCAGCTTCGGGTCGCCGACGAAACTCATCAGATCGTCTCCGTGAAAGTCCATCAGGTCGGCGGCAGGGTCAAAACACCGCGCTAGCGTCACTCCCACGTCCACGCCCGACACCGGCTTGTCGATTCTCGCTTTCCCTACGCCTGGTACGCGCATGATCAAGGGCACGCGCACGAGCGATTCCCAGAGGTGCGTGGAGTGCATCCAAAAGCCGTTTTCACCGACGGCCTCACCGTGGTCGGCTACGAAAACCACGGCCGTGTTTTGCAGCGCGCCGCTGGCTTTGAGTTCTTGCATCAAACGGGCGAACTGTTCATCCACGGATCGAGCGCTCACTCGGTACCGCCAATCGAGCGCGCCCTGTTTCGGCACGCGCAGCGCGGTCGCGCGCTCGTCCAAGAACTCCTTCGTCAACTCTCGCCAAGCGTGAACGTCGAAGTTGAAGAGCCAGAGCAGGTACGGTTCCCCCTCGGCCTGCTCGATGAAGGTTAGTCCTGCGTCGACGATCTGACCGGCTGTCGACTGGTCTGCCCCGTACCCCCACACTTTGCGGTCGGGCGCGTGGTCCGGGACCTCGATCCGCTCGGGCCAGGCGAACCCGGGCAACTGGTTCAACAAGAAGCGCGAGGCTGACTGAGCGATCACCAAACGCCGGCGAACGTGCGCGCGGTCGGCAACCGACAACAGATCCTGGTCGTGAAACGGTGCATTGACTCGACCGTGGAGCAGCGCGGGCAATGAGTTAACCGTGTCGCTACCGGTAGCGTAAGCGCGGCGAAAGCTGATGTTAGCATCAGCAAACGCGGCGACATTGGGCATGACCTTCGGATCGAAGGCCACGTCGGCGCGCAGTGAATCCACGTAATAGACGATCACGTTGAACCGCCTATCGCGACGAACTCGGTGACTGGCTGCCCAGGCCGCCGCCGACTCGGGAGGTGGGTCGCGCCACTTCGGATCGACTTGCGGAATGTCTTCTTCGACGTCTGCGGAAGAACTGGGAGCCGCTGCGCTCGAGTCTCGGGTGGCGATCGGGCGTTTAGTAAATAGGCTCTCGACTCGCATCACCGCCCGACCGAGATAACGAGGCTGTTGCTCCAGATACGAGGCTTCGTCCAAGAACGCTTCGCGCCACGGCAACGCAGCGATGCCGGTCAATGCGCAAACCGCACCGATGAACGTCAAGGCGGCTCGCAATCGCGGCCGCCGTGACAAGCCATCCCGCGCTAGCGCCGCTGTCAGGCCTGCCGCGCCGCACTCCAGCAGGCGGTGTGCCCACTCGTACAGACTCACCAACACGGTTAGGTCGACGTAAAGCGTCACCCCCAAAGCCACCGCGACCATGCCACGTCGCCGAATGCCACCCGATGCAATCCAGCGCATCGTGACTGCTGCGCTAGCGACAAAAACGGCCGCGTATGCCAGACTCGTGAGCGCTGCTCGTGCGCTCCCTGCGACGGACAGCGAACCGGCGCGCGACACGAGGACAAGCACGCACACGAGCACCGTGAAAGCGCCCGCGAACGCCCAGCGCAAAAGGCGGGTGCGAGTCGCGACGCGAAGCGCCAAAGCGAGCATCCCCAAAACCGCGCCGCCGCCGAGGAGATACAGACACAGGGCCAGCCCGTGCCACCGTCCCGGGACCGAACCCCACTCGCTGCGAGTCACGCTGTCACCGATCGCCCACACCGCGCCTACGGCTACACCGACGGACACCAGCGCTGGTCGCGCGTCGCTCACATCCTGCTTTCCGGCACTCAAGGCCGGGCGTACGCTAGCTCATGCGGCGCGTTTGGCCAACGCCTCACGGAGCTCGTCGTCCACGTGAAGATCGAGCTGCGGGAAGGCGATCGTGAGCGAATGGCGCTTCAAGGCGAACCAAATAGCTTCCCTTAGCTCCCCCGCGTAGAACCGAGCGTTCCACGGGTCGGTCGTCCACACTGCGACCTCCCACACGACGCTCGAGTCGCCAAAGTCGAGCATCATGGCTTGGACTTCCTTGTCCGCGGCCCTCCACTCCTGCTCGTTGGCCGCTTCGAGCAGCGCCGTTCTGACCGACGCCATATCGCTCTCGTAGGCGACGCCCACCGTTACCCGTAAACGAAAATGGGGCTCGCGATACGCAAGCGACGTGAGTGAATTCTGAATCAGGCTCGAGTTCGGAACGATGATGTCCTCTCCGTCTCGGGTCTGCACGAGCGTGGCACGCATCGATGCCTCGATGACCTTGGCCGGCTTGTCGTTCACGATCAGAATCTCGCCCGGCTTAATTGCGCGCTCCATGATCAGTACGAGACCGGAAATCAGGTTCTGCGCGATCGACTGCAGTGCCAAACCCAACCCGACCGCGAACATCGCGCCCGCCGCGAATAGGGCGGTCAACTTAATGCCGGCCGTCTGCATCGCGATCGCAATGCCGACGAACACGATCGTGTAGTGCAGAATCTTCAGACCTGTTCCGACGCCGCGGTCGGTTTGAATTCCTCGCATCTTCAGACCGCGCTGAACGGCCGCCCGAACCGCCCAGGATACGATGAACGCAATCGCCACAAGCACCGCAACGATCAGGAGCGTTGCAAGCGAAACGGGCGATCCTCCGAGACGGAACAGCTCGGTACTTAGGACAGAGTGAGACTTGGCGAAGGACTTGACGAACGGCGACATGCGTCACCATACCGCATCCCGAAACACAAATGTAACATGC
>JAUIKB010000856.1 GCA_030430975.1 Polyangia bacterium | reverse complement strand
GAAAGCGCTCACGGATAAGTACGGCGGCGTGGGGCCGATGACGCCGGATCCCGAACTGGCTGAGGAAGCGGATTTGTGTAACGGGGCGACGCTGCCGTAGGCAGCGGGCGGCTGATCAGATCAGCCGGTGCGCTCATCGTCCGCGAGCAAGTCCTTCACCGAAGTCGTCGTCACCGCCCCGCGAAGCCAGGCGTCCAGCTGCGCCAAGTCGGGGCAGCTCAGGATTCGTCGACGCTGCTCGTCTGAGAGCGCCATGTCCCGCGCGTCGAGAACACCTAGCACGGACTCAGCTCTACCACGCGCTTCACCTTCCTCTCGGGCACCGCCCAGCTCGATCTGCCATGCCAACGCCGCCTCCTCGCGCTCCTGAGCCAGCCGACGGGTGTCGGGATCGTTTGATAGGTGCTTCAGGCGATCTTTGGCGTGCTGCATGACGAGGCTCTCGGCGGCAAGTTGGTTGAATTCGGTGTCGGACTGAGCGACGAGAAAGCGAGCCCACCGCGCCACCGTGTCGTGAGGATCGTGCTCATACTGTAGCATCGGAAGCTGGAGCAGGTGGATCTCCAGCTGCTCCGAAAACACCTTTCCAGAGCGCTCGCCCTGCATCCAGAAGCGATCGTGGAGCTGCTGGACATCGGGGAACACCTCGTCCGCCGTCCAGACGATCACGATCGTGGGGCGCAGCGCGGCGTAGTCTTCACCGCGCTTGAGCTGCCGAGCGTGTTCGCGACAGCCATAGAACAGCATGCGGTGGTGAGACGTCGGTGTGAACAGCACCTGCATCTCGACTATCGCCCGCGTGCCGTCGCCAAGCGTCACTCGCAAGTCCAAGATGATGCGTTTTTCCGTAGCGAAGTCACCCGGCAACTCTGGATTCTCAACGCGCACATCGCGCACGGGTCGACCGAGGACGGCTTGCAGCATGTCGCTGAGCAATTCCGGATCGCCGCCAAACAGCAGCTTGAACACGAGGTCATTAGTCGGACGTAGCCAATCCATGCCGCCCTTCGTGCGTCGCGCTGGAGAGTTGCGTTCTTTCGTGAGCGACCGCGATCAACCCAGATACAACTGCAGCGCCGTCAGTCCAGTGAGGCGGCGCGCAGCTTGATGGGGGATCCGAACTGTGCGACGCGAGAGACTTCTGGTGGGATTAGGTGGCCGCAAACGGGGACCACTACGATGGCCCGTTCAGCTATGCACCGGGCCGCGTCATGTTAGACGTGATTTCCGAACCACCGACTGACAGCAAGCTAGCCAAGAATCAACCGTCTCGCGGGTCCACTAGACGTGGCCCTGACCGGCAACCTGTCTCGACGCGGAATCAACCCGACGCCACGACTCGATCCGTTGATCGATCTGCTGCTGTGCTTCGTGTCGTTTCTGTTGCTCACGTGCGCGTTGTCCGACGAAGGCCGGCTAAGCGTGGACGTGCGCGTACCGTGGCCCTCCTGCAAACCTTTGCCGCCGACCACCGTCAGCACGGTTCATATGCTCCCAGATGGACGGTTCCGCTGGAAGTTCCCGGTGATGTCGGGCGTCCCTGAGGTTGTCGTGCCGGCCGAACCACGGGACGGGCCGGCACATGCACTGAGGCGCAGCGCTCGGGTCGTGGCCCGTCTACCGAAGGCCAACGGCGGTGGTGTCGTTCTGCTCGCCGTGGCGAACAGCCTTGAGTACCGCGACATCGTGCGTGCGGTCGACGCGCTCACGGTGCCGTGGCGGCCGGGGACGAACGAACCGTATTTGTATGTGAAGCTGCTTCCTCGTGCGCCGCAGCTGTAGGCGATGCGAGGCCGGAATACCTCTCTGGCGACTAGGCTCTCTCAGGTGTTGCAACTTGCATCAGCCGTTCCACTTCCGGCATCGCGATGCGCGCGCGCTGGTACGTGTATCGATGCAACACATCGATCGGCGTCCCGTCGGATGCATCTTCGTACAGGCGCTCCAACACGTCGTCGGCATCCTGCTCCTCGTCGAGCATAGAGG
This sequence comes from Polyangia bacterium, assembly GCA_030430975.1. Classification (GTDB taxonomy): domain Bacteria; phylum Myxococcota_A; class Polyangia; order Polyangiales; family Polyangiaceae; genus JAUIKB01. Next base: position 1,484 of record JAUIKB010000856.1, on the reverse strand, counting down.
CGATCGTCGACAGCGCTGCTGAACGTTGCTCAGGCGTCACCGTCGGTCCAGCATCGACCATTTGCACGCCTTCCTTCCACTCCGTCCAGAACTCCTCCAGTTCCGAACTCAGCGCGACGTCGCTTCGGCACCGCGGGAGCAAGACACGCACGGTCGGTTCGGCGACGGGGAACAGGGTGCTCTGATGCACGACAGCGCTCACGAGATGGCGCCGGAGTTCCTCGGTGTACGAACCGGTTCGAACCAGGGCTTGAAGCAGCGCCCGCGTCGCGCCTCCCATGCCATAGGCACTCGGTAGCAAGTCCCACGATTCTTCGCTCAGCGCGCGGTCGCCCCAGTTTCCAGGGTACGGATGGCTACTCGTCGTCACGCTCACGACTTAGCTTGCCGGCGGTCCGAGTGGAAAACTAGCTTCAATCAGACTCTGAAGAAAAATAGCTCTTTCGGTGTTCACCGTTCGGTTTGCCCCTGGTTCGGTTTGTACAGGGCCGAACCGAACGGTGGTGTCGTTCGGCTTGTGCATGTTGACCGGCGTTGGTGTACGCACTCGGGATATGAACGCCAACATGAACCGACACCCCAGCTCTTACACAATCCGTAGCCTCTTCCGTGGCCTCGCCGCGATCGGGATGCTCTCCCTCACCGCTTGTGGTGGTGGCGACGACGCTGGTGGTGCCGCCGGTGGTGCCGGCGGCTCAGGCGGGGCAGGCGCAACCGGCGGCTCAGGCGGAGTAGGCGGAACCAGCGGCTCGGGCGGAGTAGGCGGAACCAGCGGCTCAGGCGGATCTGATTCGGACAGATGGGTTGGGATCCGGCTCGTTGGCTCCTGGGGAAATGCGCGACTCCAGACGCTCGATGCCGACAACTTCACCGGAGTCAAGGAGGTCTTCTCAACGCCGATCCCGAACGGGCTCGCGAATCCCGGTGACATCGACAACTAATGCATTGGTGATAACCGTATCAACCGCGCCATCTTGTCGTGCAACCTGACTTTGCCCCATACCATCGCGGATAACTTTACCACCACCGAATTTAACTTCTTCGCCATAGGTTGTGTAGTCTTTCTCAACCTCAATGAAGAGCTCCGTGTCGGCAAGGCGAACCTTGTCGCCAGTTGTTGGGCCAAACATATCGGCATAGGCAGAACGTGTTATTTTAGCTGGCATTTATGTGTCCCCGGATAGGCTTTGTAAAATGATTAACTGCACATTTCGTGCAGATGTATAAGGCTTGATCTGACATTCAATGAAACCGCTCCATCAGCAGCAATTCCTCAGTGCGATCACGAGTGATGCGTGCACGACATGTTAAATTGATCAAAGGTTGTAGCGAACCGCCTTCAAAAAAGAGGGATTCAGCTTCGCATTGCAGGTCTCGATATTCGAGCCAGGCACGTTGACCTGACAGCAAAGGGTCATTGCCATTGCTGCTTTTAACGGCATCTTTGCGGATCAAAGACCATGCTGCATTAAGCGCTGCGTCGG
>JAUIKB010000014.1 GCA_030430975.1 Polyangia bacterium | reverse complement strand
ACCCGCGCCCCCACCGGCTGGTGTCGAAACCGTGTCGCTACTCGAACAAGCCGCGATGCCGCCGACGATTAGAGTTCCGACAGCCAATGCCCAGCGTGTTTTCATGGGCGAAACGGAGCACGTCGTTCCGCTCGGTGCAAACCGGTCGGTATCCGAATCGCCTCGCACACGCCCCCGACACCGTAAGCCACCGACGCGACGCAGGAACTTCGCCGGTCCCTAGTTGGCTGGGAGCGCCTGTTCGATGTGCGCGTCGATATCGCTGGGCAGCGCCCCGGGGATCGAGAGCAGGACCTTGCCGGTGCGGTCGACAAGCAGCTGGCGCGGGATGATCGGCGGATCGAACTCTCGGATCGTCTGCGCGCTCGGGTCGGCGTAGACCGTCGACTGAATGCTCGTTTGAGATTGAAACACGCCACAGTACGCGGCGCTTGCCGGTTCGCGCTCGGCGTCTTCGAACAGCACTTGAACGACCTGTAGCGACCGGTCGGCGAAGCGCGCCCCGAGGTCATCGAGCAACGGCGCCTCTTCGATGCAGGGTTCGCACCACCCGGTACCGATAGATACGAAGGTGTACGCGGCACCACAGCGCACTTCGTCGAAGCGAACCGAGTCGCCGTTGCACGCCGTCAACGTCACGTCCGGGAACGAATGATCCGACAGTGGGTCGCCCCCCAGCGGCGGCTGCGCCGCCGTGCACGCAGTCGTGTTGACGTCCGACGCCTGGCCCGCTTCGAGCGGGTCGATGGGTACGCCGCCGCCATCGTGCGCGCTGGGAGGAGGCGGGCGGTCGTCTGTCGTGCAGCCAACCGTTGCGGCGATCGCTGTGGCGATCACGAACACGGAAGGTCTCATCCGCTAATCGTGGATCGCGCGGCCCAGCGTCTCAAAGCTTTTCGACGAGTTGCTCGAGGAGTTCCTTGGCTCGAGCCTCAGAGATGCCCAGGCCTGAGGCGAGTTTGGTGAGCAGCGCTTCTTCCTCGGAGCTGACCTCACCGTCCGCCGCGGCGACCGCTGCCGCGAGCAGCATCGTCGTTTCCGCGCGGACGGGGTCATTCGCCAGCGCGTCGATGCTGGCCTCCAAGCATCCGTCGGCGCCTTTGGTGGCGATGCGTCGGCTGGATGAGTCGATCATCGCCTCCATATGCGCGGTGCGGACGAGCCCGTTCGACAGGACGTCGAGGGCGCCGCGCATGACTTCGCGCTCGACGTTGAGCACCTTGTTGTCCGCGGCGGCCATCAGGTACATGACCTCGCACATCGCTCCGTACTCCTCGACGATTTGCAGGGCTTCGATGAGGTCGACCCGCGCGGTGGGCAACAGCATTGACGGCCGCTGGCCTCGCGACTGGAGCTTGTCGCGCAGCAGTTCCAGCGTTTCGGTGGACAGTTTATACACGTTAGCCACTTGGCACGGCTAACGCCTGCGGCGTCGGATGGCAACCACCGCGGTTCCATCGTTCACGGTCCGTGCTAAGTAGCCGACATGCGGATTTGGATGGTGTGTGCGGGCGTGCTGGCCGTTGCCAGCAGCGGTTGTGAAGAGCAGCCCGCGCCCGAAATCGGAGCGGTCCCGAACGAAGTAGAGCTCGGGTCGGGCGCTGAGCCCGCGGGCGTCGCGCCGAAGCGGCAACAGGTCGTCGAGCTGTCGCCAAAGCAGCGCGAGCAGCTCGGCAAGCGCGTCCCCGAAGCGCCCACCGCGAAGAAGCATGCCGAGATCGCCTGGACCAACAAGATTCAGTGGCGGGACTGGGATGCTGGGCGCGCCGAGGCCAAGCAGTCCAAGCGTCCGATCTGTCTCGTCATGTACGCGGACTGGTGCCCCAAGTGCCGGAGCCTGGCGCCCGCGTTCGAGACGCCAAAAATCCTCGAGATGTCGAAGAAAATGGTGATGATCCGGGCGAATTCGGATCACGCTCCGCCGGAGCTGTCCAAACGGTTGGCGACGTACGGAACCTATGTGCCGCGGATTTTCTTCCTAAAGCCGGACGGGACCGTCAACGCGGGTATCAAGAGCACGAACGCTCGGTTTCCGTATTTCTACACCAAGGCTGGACTCAGCGAGCTTGAGAAGAGCATGAGCGCTGCACTGAAAGGTTGAGCAGTTCTCGAGCACTTGCGGCGACGCCATCCCGCGGGCAACCTACAGAGGCTGTATGGCGGATACGATGTTGAGATGGCGAGGCTGGCGATGGGCGCCGGTGATCGCGTCGCTGCTGCTCGGGGCATGCAGCGAAACCGCTGAGGACCCTGCGCCGACCCAGGTGGACCCGGGTCCGTCACTCGAGTGCCAACAACTCAATCCGGGCACAAGTCCCGCTCGGCTGCTCACGCGTGAGCAGTACAACAACACTATCGAGGAGTTGCTGGGCGACGATTCTCGACCGGCTGACGCGTTTCCGCCCGAAAATACCGTGCTCGGCTATGGCACGAACGCCGACGCGCATCACGCCTCGCCCCTGCTCGTCGAGAAGTTCCTGAGTGCGGCCGAGGGCGTCGCCAAGCGGGCGATGGCCAAGCGTGACGAGCTGCTGCCCTGTCCCGCCGGCGATGAGTCCGTGGAGTGCGCAACTCGGTTCATCCGCGAGTTCGGCGCGCGAGCCTTCCGGCGTCCGCTCGAAGCGAGCGAAGTAGCGATTTTCGCGAAGTTATTTCAGTCGTCCCAAGTGCCGTACGGCTTCGACAAGGCGATCGACCTGGTGCTGCAAGCGTTGCTGCAGAGTCCCCAGTTTCTGTATCGAATCGACACCACGCCAGCACCGACGGTCGAGACCGGCGCGGTGCGGCTTGGCTCCTACGAGATCGCCTCCAGGCTCTCGTATTCGTTGTGGAATAGCATGCCGGACGACGCGCTATTCGCGTCTGCTGCAACCGACGAGCTCCAGACCGCCGAGGCTATCGAATCGCACGCGCGACGGATGCTCGACGACCCCCGCGCCAAGCGTATGTCGGCGGACTTCTTCCGCCAGTGGCTGAATCTCGGCCGACTCGGTTCCACCGTGCGTGAGAACCCGGCGGACGCCGACTTGGGAACGTCCTGGCAGCAGTCGGTCGAGAAGTTCCTTGAGCACGCCATGTGGGACGAAGGCGGCGGCATCGAGCGCCTGTTCACTTCGTCTCGCGTGTACGTCGACAGCTCGCTGGCGGGACTGTACGGAATCAAGGCTCCATCGACTGGATTCGCTGCTGTGGATGGTGACCCTTCGCAGCGCATGGGCCTGCTCACTCAGCCCGGACTCTTGGCGTTGTTCAGCCATCCGGATCAATCGTCGCCGATTCAGCGCGGCGTATTCATTCGTGAGCAGGTGCTTTGCCAAAAGCTCCAATCGCCGCCGCCGGAGGTCGACCAAACGCCGCCCGATCCGGACCCGGATGCAACCACGCGCGAGCGCTTCGCCCAGCACACCGAAGCGCCGACTTGCCATTCGTGTCATCAGCGTATCGACGGCCTGGGTTTTGGTCTGGAAAATTTCGATCACCTGGGGCGCTACCGGGCGATGGAGTACGACCTTCCCGTCGACGCCAGCGGCGACATTTACGAGCCGCTCGACAAGTCGATCGCCGGGCCGTACAACGGGCCCGTCGAGCTCGCCAAAAAGCTCGCCGGCAGCCCGCAGGTGTACGACTGCATGGCGACGCAGTGGTACCGGTACACGATGGGTCGTGTAGAGACCGAAGCCGACGTATGCAGCCTCGACCAGGTTCAGCGGGCGTTTAAGAAGTCCGGCGGTGACCTCAAGGAGCTAGTCGTGGCACTCACTTTGACGGATGCGTTCCGTTTCCGACCGCCGGGGGCGCAAGACAAATGACCCGCAAGATCAGCAGACGAACGCTGCTCAAGGCGGCCGGCGGAGCGCTCGTGGCGCTGCCGCTGGCACACGCGTTCCGCGCACGCGCAGGTGACGGACAATTCCCGCAGCGCCTCGTGCTCGTTTACAACCCGAACGGGTCCGTGCCCGACGAATTCTGGCCCGATGCAACGTCCGAGACCGACTTCACGCTCAAGGCGATCCTTAAGCCTCTGCAGGCGTTCAAGGACAGACTAACGCTGTTGCGCGGCGTCGACCTCTCCGTGACATCGGTCGGCCCTGGTGGCCCACACCAGCGCGGAGTGGGCGCTTTGTATACGGGTCGCGAGCTCGAAGAGGGGACGTTCGTCGGCGGCGACGGATCGCTCGCCGGATGGGCGACGGGCATTTCCGTCGACCAACAGCTCGCCCAGGGCATCGGCCCCGGTACAGCGCTCAACAGCTTGGAGCTCGGTGTGCGCGCTACCGAAGCCGAGGTGCGCAGCAGGATCTCCTACGCGGGTGCCGCCAAGCCGCTGCCGCCGCAGAACGACCCTACCGACGTGTACAACCGGCTGTTCGCCGATCTAAGCGGCAACCCCGATGAACTGCTCGTGCTGCGCGCTCAGCGCAAGTCGGTTCTGGACGCCGTACATACACAGTTCAGCGCTCTCGGCGACCGGGTTGGTGCCGAGGACGCCAAGAAGCTCGAGCAGCACGCAGAGCTCGTTCGAGACGTCGAGCGGCGCTTGGACGTGACGATTCAGCCGTCCGAGGGCTGCACCAAGCCGCCGGCTCCTCCGGCGCTCGGTCCCGACGACGAGAACGACATGCCTGATATCACGCAGCTGCAGCTCGACATGCTCGCGATGGCGTTTGCCTGCGACATCACGCGCATCGCCAGCGTGCAGTTCTCGAATGCGATCAACGACATTAGGTTTCCGTGGCTCGACAGCATGGACGGCGGGCACAACCTGTCTCACATGGGCCCGTCGAACGAGGCGGCGCGCGGTCAGCTGATCGACCGCAACGCATGGCACGCCGAGCAGCTCGCCTACTTCATGCAGCGCCTCGACGCGATCCCCGAGGGTGACGGCAGCGTGTTGGACAACACGCTGATCGTGTGGGGCAACGAGATATCGGTCGGTAACACCCACTCTCTGGACGAGATCCCGTTCCTGCTCGCGGGCAGCGCAGGCGGAGCGATCAAGACGGGGCGGTACCTGCAGTACGATCACGCGCCGCACAACAATCTGCTGGTGGCGATACTTAACGCTTTCGGCGTTGAGACCGACACTTTCGGCAACCCCGACTTCTGCACCGGGCCACTCACCGGCCTGTTGGCGTAGCGGCTCGCGGCGCGGTCAAGCCTTGCGGCGCTTGCGCGTCGCTCGACGGATCCGTTTCGTCAGCGTTGCGGCCGTCACTGGGTAGCGAACGACGTCGGCTGCTCCGGCCTCGATCAGCACGTTCATGTCAGCGGTGGACATGTCGCCAAGGCAGACGATGATGGCTGCGGCGGCGTCGACGCCCCCCAGATCGCGGACAGTCTGCCGCGCGACGTCGATATCGGTTCCAGCGTCCACCACCACCGCATCGTCGCTGCGCGCAATGGCTTCGGCAACGTCAGCGCATGTTGTGACCGTGATGGCTTGTGCCGCTAGTCCGGTGATCACGAGCTGGGTCACACCGCTGTCGCTGTGGTCAAACCGGACGAGCGCTGCCGACGCGCGATCGGTCGAAGTGCTGGTCGCGGCCGGTGCTGTGCTGTTTCGGAACAGCGCCCGACCTTCGCGGTCGCCGAGCGGCTCGTTGCCTTTGCGCTTGGGCAGTCGCTGCGCCGTCAGTTCCGCGCTCATCGCCTCGGTCAGTCGCTCTCGAATCTCGGCCGCCGATTGTGGACGTTGGTGAGGCCGCTTCGCGAGCAGGTCCAATCGCAGCCGTTCGAGCAGCGGTGGAACGGGCTCGGCGTCAGCTGGACGGTTCAGTTCGCCAGGCGGCATGAACAGCTGCTGGGAGATGACATCCATGGCCGTTTCGCCTTCGAACGGGGGCCGGAGCTGCAGCAGCGTCGTGAGTAGACAACCCATCGCGTACAGGTCGGTGCTAGCGCCCACGGCGAGCGAGCGGCACTGCTCGGGGCTCATATACGCCGGCGTCCCCGCGACGGCGTCTTTGTTCGTAAGTGTCGGACCTTGGTCTTGCTTGTCCTCTACGTGCGCCAGTCCGAAGTCGACGACCTTGGCCAGTCGTTTGCCGCCGCCGATCTCAGTCAACAGAACATTGTCCGGTTTTAGGTCGCGGTGGACGATGCCGTGGTCATGGGCCGCCTCGAATGCGTCGACTAACTGATGCATGATCATTTCGACGTCCGAGAGTGGGGGCGGCGCATCCAGCGAGTCTAGCCAGTCCTCGAGGGAGGTTCCCTCGATAAATTCCATGACGATATAAAACTGACCGTTGTGCTGCCCGAAATCCAGAATGTTGACCACATTCGGATGGTTGAGAAGGCTAGCGGCTCGGGCCTCACGACGAAAACGCCGTACCTGCTGGGTGTCGGCCGCAACGCCCGGGTGCATCAGCTTGACGGCCACCGGCGTGCCCAGCACGATCTGCTCCGCCTGAAGGACGACGCCCATTCCGCCGCGGCCGAGTTGCCGCCCAACGCGGTACTTCTCGGCGATGACGTCGCCGGGCTGAACCTGCGCGTCGCCGTCACCCGAGCTGTCCGCGGCGTCGGCTTCCGTCGATGCCATCGTCGGCATCCCGGTGACCACGGGCGACCAATTGCCAGCGGCGCTGACCGCATCCACCGATTCATACTGCCGCGGAGGAACGGCTGCGAACCCGACCGGGGCGCCTTCGGTTTGGTCTACGGTTGCGGGGCTACCGTCCGGGCTCACTCCGGGGCGCAGTGACGCAACGGTTGGGGTGTAAGCCGAGACCTGCTCGGACTCGTCTGTCGCGAGTTGTGATGAGGGTGGCTGCGGAATCGGAAGGGACTCGGCCTGTGTCTCGGGGGCTGCGGGAGATCCCTCGTCAGGGGCGTCCTGATCCGTCGAGTCGCCGTTCCCCATCGTCTACTGACTTCTCACGCCGAGGCTCAGCTGTCCACCGAAGGAGCCGCCGAAGTCCTCCCACGGGCTCGCGCGCAGACCGAGTGAGCCGAACAGCGTCTTGCCGACCTCGGCGCCGAGCGTGGCGCTCCCTCGACCGAGGGTGTCGTCGCCCAGCAGCAAGTGCCCGTCGAGCAGCGCGTACGCACGCAGCCACGGCTGAAAGTCATAGGTCACGCCGAGCGCCGTGAAGGCGTCAACGTCGGGCACCGGCTGGCGGTTTTGATCGTCTTCGAGCGCGATGCGGCTGCCCACGTTGGCGAGCCAGCCGAACTCGCCGACCAACCCGCCGATGGCCAAGGCTGGCTCGACTCGCGCCGGCGGAGACCCCTGAGACGTCGGCAGTCCGGCACGGACGGCCGGTCCTAGCACCAAGCCCTCGCCTTGTTCATACGCTGCCCACCGAGCCCCTAGCCATGCGCCCGTGTCGGTGGGGGCGCTGCTCGTGCCGTTGCTGGCTACGCGCGCGTCGAACCCGAAGTCGCCAGCGGTCCCGGATACCATGGCGCCGAACTGGCCTACGGTGTCGTCGCCGGTCAGACCCGCGACACCGTAGGCGCTGGCAGCATCCCGTGCCCGAGCGCTAAACCAGTACGTCCCGGCGATCGGAGACGGAGCCAGCAGCGGCGCGTCGAGGCCAACCTGTCGCGGGCGATTCGGTAAGGTCTCGGCGCCTGGAGCCAACCCGTCGGGTCCCATGTCGGCTCGAGCGGAGCCAAGCATGCGGCCCCGTTTGTCGATGACGTCGAATCGCACGACGCCGGGGTCGTCTGCGCCGAAGTCGAGAGAGGCCATGAACGCGCCCGCACCTGATGCGGCGAGCGGCGTTTGCCCGCTGGCACCCGCGGCGGTCCGATACTTGAGCACCGGTGCGAGTATCGCCGAGTCGACGCCGTCGAGCCCCTCGATGTCCACCCGCACCTGCGATTTGCCGCCCGCCGGTGGTGCCGGGTGGATGGTTGCCAGGACCCGCCGATACGCGATCTTGAACGTGCGTTTCAGGCCGCCGTCCTCGGCTTGAAACGTCAGAGTCTTCGGAGCGCGCTTCTGAAGGTCGACCGCTTTGGGAACAGGGCCGAACGGGCCGTCGTCCAGCGAAAGTTGGACGCCGCTGGCGCCCTGCATTGACAGCACTCCGTACGGACTTACCTCGACGCGGTCACTCGTCACGCTGCCGAGCGTATCGGGCAGCGACGCGCCTACTAGGGCCACGTTCTTGGACGTCGACGCGATCCCCAGAAAGTCGTCGTTGTCGATGGCGCGGACTCGCATCCAGTAGCGGCCAGGTGGCATTTTTTCTGCGCGAAAATTTTGAACCTTGCCAGGGATTTCCTGCCGCACGACCAATCGCTGAAAGCCTGCATCGGTCGCAACTTCGAGTCGATATCCAATCGCCTTGGTGACTGAACCCCAAGTGCCCTGGATGACCCCTTCACCGCCGGGCGCGAGTAAAAAGCCCTCGGATGTGGGCTTCTTCCACGGCGGCGGTGGCGGCAGTGGTCGAGGCTTCTTGGGGGCGCGGTTCTCGGCGAAGCTCGACCCGAAGTTCTTCGGAACGGCCACCGCCTTACCTGCGGACTCGACCTTGGCCTTCCCGTCGAACACCGAAACGGTCGTGCGCTTCTTTTTCTTGCGCAGCACCGCGTCGCGGCTCTCGGCTGTCACCGTGGCTCCGCCTTTGACTGCGACCTTGATCGGTTTGCCGCGTAGCGCATTCAGGCCGGCCTGCACTTCACCTGACTCTAGGCTGACCTGCGGGGGCATCTTTGCGCGCGCGGAGGTGCTCGCCGACCCGTAGATCACCACTAGCGTGTTGGCCGCGAGGAAGATGCGAGTTCGATCGATGAATCGAATATCGGCGCGGCCTTCGTTTTGCGTGTTGACCGACGAGCGCTTCTTGAGCGGCATCCCGGCCTGTGCGGTGGACCACGCGCCGCCGGGTGGTTTGGCGCGAACGGCGGGATGAACGGAATTGAGGCGTGCGGTCGGAGGTGTGATGGCACGCGCGGGAACGACGATCGTGACTCCGGCTTTGAGCTTTTCACCCGTGTCGCAGGGAACGGGCTCGTAGCGCATGAGCACTCGAGTGTGGCGCGCGGAGCCGTACAGCGCCTGAGCGATATCGCGACAGGTTTCGCCCTTTTGAATGGTCCATTGAATGACCTTTTCGGGATAGCCCGGTGTCTCGTCGTCAGCAGCCGCCGCGGGCGAAGCCAACGCTGTCGATGCCGCGCACGCGATGACAACGTGACGCAACGTGCGTCGACCACGCTGTCGAGTTAAGCGAATCACGCGCTCATCGTAACTCGTTTTCCGATTGCCGCACGTGTAAGCTACCCACGCTTTTGCGGAGCAACTGTAGGCTCCACACAACACTTTGGACTGAGCTTGTGATCAAGATTCTGCATCGGCGCGGCCGTGCTCGACTTCAACGAGTCGGGTTGAACCTGACGACGTTCGCCGCGCTTACGTTCTTCGCCAACGCTGCAACAGCGCAGAACGGTGTTCCGCTCGATCGATACGAACCGACCGCGCCCGGCGATCACCTGTTCGCGTCGCCTGACACGGCGATTGACGGCGACATGGTGCCAACCGCCGCGCTGACTTTTTCGTACGCAAAGAACCCTCTAGTGCTGGTTCAACAGGGCTCGACCGAGCAACTCGGGCGCGTTGTTACCGATCAGCTGACCTTGCACGGTCAGTTCGGTATCCAGCTAAAACGTCGCCTGTTCGTGGATCTCAACTTGCCGCTGACTGCCCTGCAAGATGGCGAGGATCTCACGCGTGGCAACGCCATATTTTCCGCACCGCAGGACGCCGCGATCAACGACGTGCGGGTTGGCGCCCGCCTCGCGCTTTTGGAATCCGACGGGGCGATACCCGGTGCATCAGTTGGGTTTCGGCTGTGGCTTCCGACGGGCGATCCCGATCAGCTCACCGGCGGCGACGTCGTCCGATACGGGGCGTCGGTGATCGTTGGCGCTGACACGCCTTCATATGTTTGGAGCGCGAGCGTGGGGCGGCGCCGCCAGCAGAACATCGGGTTAGACGGCCTGCTCGGTAGCGATGTGTCGTTCACGGCGGGCATCGCCGCCAAGCTCGGGATGTTTCAGATCGGTCCGGAGCTGTTCGGTTCGACTGTGGCCAACTCCAAGATCGAAGCGTTCACGCGCCGAGGCAGTCGTGCCGAGGTATTGTTGGGTGGCAAATATCGATTCGGTCCATTCACCGCAGGGCTTGCCGCGGGACCCGGACTTACCCGAGGGGTTGGCACACCAGCTTTTCGCGTGATCGGTCAATTCGCTTATGCTCCGGAGCGCAAGAAGCCTGAAGTGTCGGCCGAGCCCCAGGTAGTGAAACGTGACCGAACCGTAACGCAGCTCGGCGGCGGTATCGGCGGTGAGGCCGTGGGCGGTGCCGGCGGGGCCGTTGCCCTCGCCGCGGATGGTGACGAAGACGGCGACGGCGTGTTGAACTCCGCCGACGCCTGCCCGCGGGTCGTGGGGCCCAACTCGGGTGCCAAACCCGGGTGTCCGCCTGATCAAGACGGTGACGGTATTGTCGATAGCGACGACAAGTGTCCTAACGAACCCGGCGTGCCGAGTGACGACCCGGCTGAGTACGGTTGCGCTGTCGACACCGATGGTGACGGCATCAAGGATCCCGCAGACGCTTGTCCCCGAGCGCAGGGGCCGAAAGCGAAAGACCCCAAGAAACACGGCTGCCCAACGTCCGTCACCGTGACCGGCAAGCAGATCGTAATCGCTCAGAACATCAAGTTCGCGACGGCCAAGGACACGATCCAGCCTGAGAGCTTCCCAATTCTTCAGCAGGTAGCGACGCTGATGAATGACCGACCCGAGATCACTCGCGTGGCGGTTGACGGCCACACCGATAACGTCGGGCGTGAGAAAAACAACCTGTCGCTGTCGCAGCGTCGCGCCGTGGCGGTGATTCGTTGGCTCATCGCCCACGGTGTCGACGAACGTCGGCTCGAAGCACGTGGCTACGGTCCGCGCCGTCCGATCGCAGACAACAAGACGGCCGAAGGCCGCGCGAAGAACCGTCGCGTCGAGTTTCAGATCCTGAAGCAGTCGCCGAAAGGCAAGGCGGCGTGGAAGGACGGCCCGGTTGTCCAGTGATCCTCCGGCGCCGAAGGAAACGACGGCGACGGAAACGACGGCGGGCGCTCCGCCAGCCGAAGGCCCCAGCAGCTCGCTGCGGCTGAAGGCTATCGTCCTGTTTCTCGTCATCGCCGTGCTACCAGCCGCGCTCGTCGCGATGCTGCTCATCAACATCAATCGCGAGGCAGTCGAGATCAGCGAGCGGCGGTTGCAGGCGGCTGTACTCTCGGAACTCACCGGCGATGTCCTGCGCCGGGTCAACGAGGCCCGCGAAGACGCCAACGCTGTTGCGACCGCGCTGGCATTCGCCGCCATGAATCCCGATCAGCAGGATGGCGGTATCGGTGCCGTGAAGTCATTGCTGGCGACACGCAAGTCGATCGACGTCCTGCGGTTCGAAGTGCCTTCGGCGAAGGTCAGCACCATCATCGTTCGCCAGGACGCGGTGCAGCCGGACGATCCACCGAAGTCCACGAAGAAGCTGCGCGCCAACGCCGACGAGCGTGGCGTCGCGTTCACGATCGACAAACAGGGACGCGGCGTGATCGTGGTGCCTATTCCGCGTGATAATCCGACGCGGCCGGCAGGCTACATTACGGCCCCGATCGACTTGGCGCCGCTAAACGAACAACTCGAGATCATCGCTGACACGCGCTTCGACGGCGGCAGCGTGAGCATTCTGATCTCCGATAACGACCGCCGTGCTGTAGCGTCGTACGGTGTCGCCCAGGCGCCTGCTGGGACGCCCGTCGGCGAGCTGCCGGTGTGGCGCTTGGTGCCCGACGGCACGCCGTGGACGACGCACGTGGGAGTGGTGGGGCCCCACACCAATGACGGCGTGGCGATGGTGGGCGGTGTAGAAAGCGTTGCGGAGCTCGGCTGGGGCGTTGCGGTTTGGCGGCCCCAAGCGGTCGCGTACGCCACCCTCGACCGGATGCAGCGCCAGAGCTACATCGTCGGACTCGCCGCGCTGCTGCTCGCGCTGATCGTCGGCTTGGCGGCGGCTAAGGCGGTTACGACGCCAGTCTTGCAGCTGGTGTCACAGGCGCGTCTGATCGGACGCCGCGATTGGTCGAAGCTTCGCCTCGATACCAAGCGCAAAGACGAACTCGGGCAACTGTTCCGCTCGATGAAACGGATGGCCGTCGATCTCGAGAGCGGCGAGGCAGAGATCGAACACCAAGCGAAGCTGCGCGGCGATCTCAGCCGGTTCATGAGTCGGGAACTGGTGGAACAGATCGTGGCCGGCGAGCACTCGCTAGCGTTGGGCGGCAAGCGCGCGGACGTGTCGGTGGTATTCGCCGACGTGGTGGCGTTCACTCCACTCGCCGAGAGCCGCCCAGCTGAGGAAGTCGTAGGCCTTCTGAACGATCTGTTCAGCGTTTTGAGTGAAGTGGTGTTTCGGCATGAGGGCACCGTCGACAAGTTCATCGGCGATTGCATCATGGCTGTGTGGGGCGCGCCGGTCGCTCAGTCCGATCACGCCGAACGGGCGCTCGCCGCCGTCGAGGACATGATGCGCTTTTTAGAAACAGCGAACGACGAGTGGCGCGACAAATACGGAGTCGAGATCCGCATCGGCATTGGCGTCAACTCGGGTGAGGCGATCGTCGGCAACATCGGCTCCCAAAAGCGCATGGAGTACACCGTCATCGGTGACGTCGTGAACGTCGCAGCCCGACTTGAGGCGGTAGCTCAGCCAAATCAGGTCCTGGTGACGGAGCGCACGATGGAACTGGCTGGCGATGACTTCGAAGCCGAACTGCTCGGTGAGCAGCAGCTCACCGGGCGCTCCACGGCGACCAAGGTCTATCAGCTGGTCGTTTAGGGCGCGGGCGAAACGCCGTAGCGCGGCCTAACGCAGGCCGTGCTTCTGAAGTAGCTTGATCAAGTAAGAGCGATCCATGCGTGCGCGACGCGATGCGTGGGTCACGTTGTTCTTCGTCGCCTCCAGGGCGTGGCTGAGATAGCGCGCCTCGAAGTCATGCAGGACGGCGTTTCGCGCGTCCTTGTACGGGAGTTCGAGAACGCGGTCGGCGATCGATTCTCCTTCGCTGCCTTCGATTTCGAGGGGTCGTAGCTCCGGCGACTCGCCCATGGCTACGGTGGCTTCAACCCAGTTGCGCAATTCGCGCACGTTGCCAGGCCATCGGTACGTCAGAAGCGTGTTGAGCGTTTCCTCAGTGAGGACCGTGTCCACGGGGCCCTCGTGACCGCACTCGCGCAGGAAGTGCTCCGCCAGCAGGGACACGTCGTCGATGCGCTCGCGCAGCGCCGGAAGTCGCAGTGTTACCACAGCGATTCGGTAATACAGATCCATGCGGAATGAGCCGGCGTTGACCTCGGCACGGAGATCGCGATTGGTCGCGCAGACAACCCGCACATCTACCGAGATGTCGCTCTTGCCACCCACGCGCAGAAAGCGCCGACGCTCGAGGGCACCCAGCAGTTGAGGCTGAAGGTCAGCGGGCAGCTCACCGATTTCGTCCAGAAACAGCGTGCCGCCGTTGGCACGCTCGAACGCACCGACGTGTTGACGATCGGCGCCGGTGAAGGCGCCGCGCTCGTGGCCGAATAGCTCGCTCGCGACGAGCGTCGGAGCCAGCGCGCCGCAGTCGACTGTAATGAATGGCTTTCCGGCCCGCGTGCTGGCGTCATGAATGGCACGCGCCACCAGTTCCTTGCCGGTTCCCGACTCGCCGATGACCAGGACGGGCACCGTGGTCCGGGCCACGCGTTCTACCTGCGCCATCACGCGCCGCATGATGGCGGTGCGACCGCGCATTTCGCCGAGCTGATCGCCCTCGTGGACTTCGACGACCGCGCTGCCGCCGTCCGAGACTCGGAGCGAGGTGCGCCCGAGACGAAGCTGAGTGCCCGGCGGGACGACGCCCTGGGTGATACGGATGTCGCCCAGCATCGTCCCGTTCGTCGACTGAAGGTCGGTGACGACGATGCCGTCGTTGCCGCGACTAAGCTCCAGGTGATAGCCCGACACGGTGGGGTCGCTGAGCACCACCACATTACCAGGCGCGGTGCCCAAAGACAGGAACTCCGTATCGGCCTCGGCTTTGAGGCCGCGGTCCGGTCCATCGATCACCTCGACGCTCAACGTGCGCACCTGCACGCGGGGTGTCCGCTCTATTCGGCTAGTTGAGTCCGTCGACATCACAGGTCACATACCATCCGCGCGTCATGCGCCCCAGCGCGAGTTAAGCCGTGCTCGCGGCGGGGCGCAAGCGTAGGCTCGAAGCGACAGATAGAGGAGGGAATCCCACAACCTCGATGCACAATACCGGGGATCTGCATCGGCCGCGTGGGCACGGAGCTTGCTGCATAGGCAGGGTTCACTTTGCGCCCGGCCAGCGCTGCACCATGCGGATTGTCCTCCAACATCACGGATTGAGTTCGAATTCCTCGCCCACCGGGCGTGATGCCGACCGTCCGCTCGCGTTGGCCGGCCGGGCGACGGTCAGCAGCGTAGCGAGGCAGCTGCAGGCGCGTGGCGACGATGCGATCGAACGAGTTATCAGCAGCCCGCTCACGCGCTCGATGCAGACCGCCGAGCTAATGCGCGACCTTCTGGGCGTTCCAGCCGACGTTGAGCCGATTCCCGCACTCGGACCTTTGAGCTGCGAGCCGATGGAACTGGTTTCGATCCTCCAGACTATTGGGCGCTCCAGCCCCCACACGCTCGTCGTAGCTCAGCGCACCGAAGTCGAGCTCGCCGCTTACGGGATGTGCTTACCGCGGGTTCGCAAAGTGGACGCCGGCCGCGGCCCCAACGACCGCACGCTCCCCGACGGCTTTCCGCCGGGAGCCCTGGTGTCTCTTCGCTTGCGCGAACAGCATTGGCGGGTCGACTACGCGCTAGGCGTTCCTGAGCACGAGCGCTAAGCGGCGTCGGGTGCGCTGCGCCCGCGCCGCCGCGAGCCTACAAACGACAGCGCGCCCCCGGGCAGGTGCCTAGAGGCGCGCGTCGACCGCTACTAGATCTACTTGGTCTTAACGGTAGTTGCGCCGTCTTGCTTCTTGATGTGGAACTCCACGCGGCGGTTGTTGCGTCGACCCTCTTCGGTGTCGTTGGTGTCGATCGGCTTGCTCGGACCAAAGCCGTTTGACGTCAGACGCTTCTTGTCGATGCCGTGGCTGGTGAGCCACTTGACGACCGATGCTGCACGGCGCCGGCTGAGCCCGGTGTTGTACCGTTTGCTGCCACGGCTATCGGTGTGGCCTTCGACGCTGACGAGTTTGATCTCCGGATGATCCTTGAGGATCTTGGCGACCGCGGTCAGCAGCTCGTCCGACTCAGGCAGGATCTTCGCGCTGGCTGTCTTGAATTTGACCTGCTCGAGGATCTTGATCTGACCCTTGACGATCTGCGCCTTCGGGCAGCCGTGCTTCTTCGGATCCTTGTTCGGCTTGCCGGCTTCCTTCGGGCAAGCATCTTCGGGATCGAGGATGCCGTCGCCGTCCGTGTCCTTGGGTGGCGGACAGCCGTTCTTGGCCGGATCGTCGTTGGCCTCGCCGGGCTCGTCCGGGCAGGCATCTTCGTCGTCGATGATGCCGTCCTTGTCTCGGTCCGCCGGTGGTGGGCAGCCGTTCTTGGCCGGATCGTCGTTGGCCTCACCGGGGGTGTCCGGGCAGGCATCTTCGTCGTCGATGATGCCGTCGTTGTCACGGTCACCCGGTAGCGGGCAGCCGTTCTTTTCCGGGTCATCCGACGCGACGCCGGGGGTGTCCGGGCAGGCATCCTCGTCATCGATGATGCCGTCACCATCGCGATCCTTGGGCTCTTCCGGCTTGGGCTCTTCCTTCTTGACCTCCGGGAACCACTCGATCGAGCCGAGCACGCGCACGACCGGCGTGCCGTAGCCACGGGTGAGGCCGGGGCCGACGCCCAGGCCGAACTTGAAGTCACCAGCGCGGTAGTGACCACCGATGATGGCCTCGACGGGCGTGGTCTTGCGGGCGAATACCGCGTCGCCGTCTGCGACGACCGTCGACCCGTACAGCTCAGGCCCGATCAACAGCTTCTTTTCGGCGAGGCGAACACCGACGGATGCGGCGAACTGAACCTCACTGCCGAACGGCTCACCGTCGAAGTCTTCGGTTTGAGTGCGAACGTTGACGCCGGCACGAACCGCATAGGCGAGGTTTCCGACGTCGCCCGCCGCCATCAGGCGAGGCACGATTCGGACCTTGCCGTCCGAGGCGAAGCTTTCGCGGTCGCCGGTGGGGATGTGAACCTGAACGCCGCCGGCTAGTGCGAACGCCTCCCCGTACTCACCGACGATGCCGACGTCGGCGCCGAGGCGGAGGTCGCCGAGGCCACCACCGTCCTGGCTTGAGAACGAACTTTGAGTCGTAGAGCCGACAGACTCGCCCTGGTTGACGACCAGCAGGGGAAGACTCGCGGCTAGGCGAACTTTGTCCCACAGATTGATTCCGCCACCGACGTGGGCGAACACCTGGTGCTCCACGATGGCGGCTTGTTCGTCGCCGTTCGCGTCATACGCAACCAGGGGCTTGTACCCCCAGTCGCCCACGACGCCGAAGACGGGGCGAACGTGACCGCGGAAGTCGAGTGACTCCAACGCAAACCAGTCACTGCCGCGTTCCGACGGGTCGAACCGGTTGAGGGAGAAGCCGGAACTCTGAGCGAATACCGAGGAGGAAAGTAAGAGGGTCGCAGCGGCCGTGCCTGCGCCGAACAGATGTCGCAATCGCATAATTAACCTAGGGGTTGGTCGAAATCCCGCGCACAGGATTCTCGACGGGTTCGTCTAGTTATTCTTTCGCTGCGTAGTCGAATCTAGCGGACTTTTCCAGACTTTCGTCGTGAATACTTGGCATTCCCGGTGTAGTTAGCAGCCAACATCCCGCCGCCGTCCCCGCGCCATGCGGCTAGATGCGCGTAACCATAGCGGATAGGGGCGTCGGCTCGCGCTGGCGCCTTCTTCGGGGAGCCTTGCCGAGCTGCATCCGCGCGGATATGGCGCCATCGTGGCGGAGGGAGAGCAGATGCGTCGTTGGCACCAGGTGCTCGGGCCCGGTCTGCTGTTTGCCGCCGCCGCGGTCGGTGTTTCCCACCTGGTTCAGTCGACGCGGGCAGGTGCTCAGTACGGTCTCGGTTTGGTCGGCTTGATCATCCTGGCGAACGCGGTGAAGTACCCCGCGTTTCGGTTCGGACCTCACTACGCCGCGGCCACCGGTGTGTCGCTACTCGACGGCTATCGGCGCCAGGGACGCTGGGCGCTCGTTCTGTACGCGGTCCTGACCGTTGGCACGATGTTCACGGTGCAGGCCGCCGTCACGTTCGTCACAGCGGCTCTAGCCATTGCGACGCTAGGCCTTACCGTCTCCCCGATCGTCGTGTCCGTGCTGCTGCTGGCCGTTTGCGGCTTGCTGCTGGCCGTAGGCAACTACCGCTGGCTGGAGCGCGTGACGAAGGTGCTTGTGGGAGTGCTCACCATCGCGACCGTCGCCGCCACGCTGGCGGCGCTGCCGCGCGTCGACTTTT
The DNA here is from genome assembly GCA_030430975.1 of Polyangia bacterium. Lineage (GTDB taxonomy): Bacteria > Myxococcota_A > Polyangia > Polyangiales > Polyangiaceae > JAUIKB01. The sequence continues at coordinate 1,700 of JAUIKB010000014.1, read as the reverse complement.
CCACCGCGCGTGCCGTGCCGATTTCGGGGTTCTGGGACGCAACCACGGTCGCCTTCGTGGCCGCGCTGGTGGGCTGGATGCCGTCGGCTATAGATGTTGCCGTATGGCAATCTTTATGGACGATCGAACGTCAGGGCCAGCGGCCGCCGTCGATGCGTCTGCGCGAAACGATGCTGGACTTTCACGTCGGGTACATCGGAACCGCGCTGTTGGCGGTATGCTTCGTCATCATGGGTGCCGGAGTGATGCACGGCTCCGGTGCTCGATTCTCGCCGTCTGCGGGTGGCTTCGCCGCTCAGGTGATCGGCCTGTACACGCAAACGCTGGGCGGCTGGGCGCGCCCAGTGATCGGTGTCTCGGCGTTCTTCGTGATGTTCTCGACAACCTTGACGGTTGCCGACGGCTTTCCTCGCGCGCTCGCGGCGCTGGTCGCGCGATTCCGAGGCCCCGAGCAAGTCGGCGATCCCGGCTCTGGCCGTGCTGGTTACCTGGTGTCGATGGCGGTGCTCATGTTCGGGAGCGTGGTAGTGATCGCGGCGCTGCTTCGGTCCCTCAAGCTGCTCGTCGACGTAGCCACGACGCTGTCCTTCATGACCGCCCCGATCCTGGCCTGGATGAACCACCGCGCCATCACCGGCGACGAAGTACCTGCCGACGGCCGGCCAGCGCGATGGCTGCGCGTCATGAGCGCCTGCGCGATCGGTGTGCTGAGCGCCTTTGCGGTCGCCTACGTAGTCGTTCGCTACGGCTAGGACTCCGGGATACTGACCGCCGGTTCAGGCACAGGAACTCGTCCCGCTGAGGGCGGGCGTGGTAGCTTCTGTGCGCGTGTTCAAGGGTCGCGTTCTGGCAGTCGCTAGTGACGAGGAGTTGTCCTCATATCTCGGCCGTGCGCTGGGCAACGTCGGCTACGACGTGAGCTTTGCCGTGTCGGCTCGCAATGGCGTGACGAAGGCGCTGGAGTCGACGCCGGACCTGGTGGTTTGCGACATCTATCTGTCCGACATGGAGGGCGCCTGGCTGGCCGAGCGGTTGCGCGCTGAGCGCGGTCGGGTCGCGTTGACGCCGATCATTCTGCTGGCGGATCGAGTGGACGTCGAGGCGGCCGAGCGCGGCTTGCTGGCGGGTGGCGACGTAGCGCTGTACCGACCCTTTACGGAAATCGAACTCTGCAACCAGGCCGATTCGATCACGCGCATGGCCCGGCGCTACCAGGAGCGCCGGGATTCGGTGATACCGATGTCCGCGAAGGCTCCGCCGGCGCTACGTGGTGATCTGGAACAGATGTCGCTAGCGACGGTGCTCATGATCATCGAGATGGAGCGACGCAGCGGACGCCTTAACATCACGACAGCCAACGAGGCGCAGAAGGCCGTGTTCAGCCTCGCTCAAGGTACGTTCGTGATCGCCATGCTCGATGGCCGACCGTACGACTCGCTGAGTGCGCTCCAGCTCGCGCTGGGCTGGGAGAAGGGACGATTTTGGTTCGTACCGTCCGCAACGGCGGACGAGCCGAACCCGCAAGGCGCGATCGGCGGCATGCTGCTCGAGGCGACGCGTCGGCTCGATGAGCAGGCTCGCTAGTCGCCGTCGTCGTCCGCTCGCTTCGTCCCGCCGCCTGGCGTCGCCGTCCTCTCCAGTTCGCTACGCCCGCCGCCCACAGGCGAGCTGTGGAGCGGGTCGGCGGGCTACGCGAACCG
>JAUIKB010000855.1 GCA_030430975.1 Polyangia bacterium | reverse complement strand
GATTTCCGGTATAGTCGAAATCAGGAGCGCCCGTGTTGAGCGATGTGCCGGAGTCCGAACGAGCGCAGCGTCGAGAAAGGCGCCGTGAAGGCCGACGTGAACGCTTACTGGGCGCGGCACTCGCGGTCTTGCGGCGAGACGGCAGACGGCAGCTGACGGTTGCCGCGGTGGCCGAACAGGCGGACGTCAGTAAGCCTGCCGTCTACTACTATTTCAGCTCGAAGGCGGAGTTGCTCAGCGGTTTACGGGCCCATTTGGTCGAACGGGAGCGCGTCTTGGTGCGCCACGCGCTCGGAGAAGCCTCCGGATTGCACGACGGACTGCGTCGGTATCTGGCCACGTACGTGCAGATGTATGTCGACGACGTCGACGTGTTTTGCACCCTCGTGTGCCCAGCCGAGCGCGTGACGAGCGGCGCTGTCGTACCGCTCCGGAACTCGTTGAAGGCGGCGCAGCGCGTCGGCGAGCTAGCGAGCGACGTGGACGTTGAGGTGTTGGTCGACATGGCGGTGGCGTTGGCCCACGGCCTGGTCATCCGACTTACCTCGGAGTCATCCGAGCGCCGCCGAGTGCTGATGGACGCTGGCGTGGCCGCACTTCACGCGGCTATGTCCAGCCACCGGTCACCAGTGCGGCAGTAGGAGACTCGACATGCACCTCGAGTTTCGCGGTGGTCGCCCCGGCCGCGGCGAGCACCACCTCGTAGGCGTTAGCCAGGCCTCGGAGCGTTATGGGATGATAGAGGTGAGCGGGGTATTCTAGCCGCAAGGTCGCCGACGCGGGCCGGGCATCGATGACGCGCAACTTTGTACCGCGATGAAAGGCTCGCCAGCGCTTTTCAGCGTTACGCAGGACGCGGGTGGGGTTCCCGAGCGCAAACATGATGCGGTACAGCCGCGACGTGAGCAGTCGCTGGTTATCCGCGCGCAGGGATTCGAGCAGCTGTGCGCCGCCCGCGTCGTCGTCGAACATCACGTCGCCGTAGGCGAACGTGGCGGCGTGTTGATGAACACTAGGCAGCCAAGCCGAGCTGGCAGGAGCGTTGGCCAATAAGTCTTCGATGGCGCTGGGGAGCAAGCCGCGCGGCCAGTCTCCAGATAGCCTTTGCAGGCGGCGTCGGATGATCGCGCCCTTCGACACGCACTCCGGATAGGATGATGCGCCATCCGGAAGCTGCGCCAAGTACGCCGCGGTTAGCGGAAAATGACGAGCTAGCTCGCTCCCCGTCCTCACGCCCTCACTGTAACCCGTCACGCGGAATCCATCGAGCGGCGGGGTTGTTTGCAAGCGGGGTTGTTTGCAATTATCGAAGGGAAATTGTCGCGCAAGCGTTCATGTAGGGTGAGGTGAGACAAGGCCGTACGTTGCGAAGCACCCTGAGATGGCAGATCATATACGGATGAGACGATTGCTTGCTTGCGTGACGTTGGTGACCTCGGCTGGATTGTGGGTGGGGTGCGGAACGTCCGGCGGCGACGTTGGGTTCGGTCCAGGAGTCGCAGGTGGCGCCGGCGGCGCGGGCACGGGCGGTGAGAGCGGAGGTGCTGGCACCGCCGGAACCGCCGGAACCGCGGGCGGTGGCACGGCGGGCAGCGGAGCGACTGGAGGCGGCGGCACCAGCGCTGGCGGTGCTGGCGTAGGCGGCACTACGGCGGGCACCTCTGGCGCCGGTGGCGGAACGCAAGATGCCGGCCCCGACGTGGACTTCAACTACGACGGCGGCCCCGATCCTATTCCCGATGCGTGCGCGTCGGAGACGATCGTGCCCGACCCTCTACCGATCGCGCTGAACTTCGTTCTCGACAAATCGGGCAGCATGACTGGAACCAAGTGGAACCAAACAAAGGCGGCGGTGAGTGCGTTCGTCAACGACCCGTCCAACGCTGGCGACTACGTGGCGGTTGGATACTTCAACGGAACCAGCTGCAGCCCGGTTAATCCCTCCGTGAACATGGGACAGCTGCCTGGCCACGCTTCGGCGATCACGACCAACATGAACGCGAACAGCCCGACCGGGTACACGCCGACTCAGGCCGGTCTCCAAGGGGGCATCAATTACTGCAAGAGCTACATGAGCAACCCGTCGAGCCCTGCCGGCATCAAGTGCGTCGTCATCTTGATGTCCGATGGCTTGCCCGAGGGTGCGAACTGCTCAACGACGTCTGCCAACGGTCTACAGAGCATTGCCGCCACCGGCCTGAGCGGTACGCCGTCAGTTCAGACGTTTACGGTCGGAATGCCGGGCGCCAGCTTCGGTGTGCTGAACGCGATCGCTGCGGGCGGCGGAACGGACTGCATGAACGGCAGCAATCGAGCTTGCGACGCTTCGAACACCCAGGCGTTCATCAACGCCCTCAACACGATCAAGAAGGCGGCGCTGTCGTGCGAGTACGCTATGCCGACCACGTCTATGGGCATTCCGGACCCGAGCACGGTGGAGGTGAACTACGCGCCGATGGGAAGCGGTAACCCGATGCCGTTGCCCAAGCAGCCCAACGCAGGGTCGTGCGGCAGCGGTTGGTTCTTCGACGATCCGATCAACCCGACCAAGATCACGCTGTGCCCGAACACTTGCGATCAGGTGAAGAACGACAACCAGGGCGTGATCGCCGTCGAAGTCAAGTGCGAGGGCTCTTAGCCCGCGCTGCGATCCGCGCTTGCTGCCGCTTGCGCGCAGCTTCGCAGTTTGCTCTTTCCTGCTCGTTCGTAATCTGAAGTGGGGGCACCCGAACGGGCTTGCCAACCTCGTCGATCGCCACGAACACGAGGTGAGCCGAGTTGGTGTGGGTCACGGTTCCAGTGATCGGGTTTTCTGCCGTCACGCGGACCCCCACCTCGATCGCCGTGTTTCCAACGTAGTTAATTTCAGCAGAACAAGACAAGACGTCGCCGAGTCGGACCTTTGAGCGAAACGTCATCGAGTCGATCGCGACGGTCACGCATGGGCGCCGTGCATGGCGCATCGCACAGATGCCGCCCGCCTCGTCGACCATCTTCATGATCGTGCCGCCATGGACGGCGCCCATAGCGTTGGCGTGCTCCGGAAGCATCAGCTTGGCGAGCGTCATACGCGACTCTGAAGCGGGGCGTGCGCTCAGCGATTCCTGGGTTTCTTGCGGCATTTTCGACGAGTGCCTTCAGGGTTGGGCCCGGGACTTTCGGGCGTGTTATGAGTCTCGGCACCAGAGCGATGGACCCTTGGTACTTCATCATTCTGATCAGCTCGCTGATCTTCGTCCACGAGCTCGGGCACTTTCTGTTCGCAAAGGCGTTCGGGGTCAAGGTGCTGACGTTCAGCCTTGGCTTCGGTCCGAAGATTCTCAGGCTCAGAGGTCGAGAGACTGAGTACTGCGTCGGGATTCTACCGCTTGGCGGCTACGTCAAGATGCTCGAAGCGAGCAAGTCCGACATTGTCTTGCCTGAAGATCGCAATCGAACGTTCGAGTCACTCGCGTTGTACAAGCGGATCATCATCGTGCTGGCCGG
>JAUIKB010000854.1 GCA_030430975.1 Polyangia bacterium | reverse complement strand
TGAACAACCAGCCGCTCGTCTATGGCATGCTCGTGCAGAGCGCGCGCGGCAAGGCATTGCTCGACAAGGGCCTGGTGGCCAAGCCCACCATCCGCGCGTTTACCACGCCGATCTCCGGGCGATACAGAAACTGGGGTGATAGCAGCACGGCGCGCACCACCGCTGAAAATCCCCACGTCGTGTCGTACATGCTGGCGGTGTCGTCATAAACGCCCCGCAGCGCTGTTTTCTCAGCGTCGGTCAGAGGCCGGCGATAGGCAGCTTCGGGAAACCAGTCGAGAAACGTGTCGATGCAGGCCGCTGTGCCAAAGTCCGAGCAACGCGCCGCCGACGCGCCCTGATCCGCCGCCCATGTTCCGAGCTGCCGCGCGGCCTCCGTGAATTGAGATGCGTTTCCCAAGTCGATGCGCGCCGCCGCGGCGATGTTCGTGATGCCGTACTCGCTCGATCCGGTGGGCAGGTCCACGAACGGCGCGCCGGGAAACAGGCGCTGCACTTCCGTGTTGTATTGGTCAGGCGTGAGGCGCCACACGCGGGCCTCGAGGCGGGGGTCGGCGGGATTGGTACCCGGGCCGCCGCCGCCCACGCCGCCAGAGCCGGGCCCGCCCGGTCCGCCACCCTCGGATGGCTCTTCGATCGCACCGACGCACCCCGCGAGCATCAGCGCGACGAGCGTCTTCGTATACTTCGCCACGCGCCGAGTTTAGCGCGTACCGGCCGTCCTGCACAGGAAGCCCGCTGCCGCTCCCAACCGGGTGGTGCGGACCGGGTGATTCCCGCACTATTCCAGGGCGACCAGCACGTTCTCGTGCGGATAGCGCCCAGCTCAGACAAACAGCGTGCCGGCGTCGCACCATGCCGCGTACGCGTCAAATGCTCATGACGCCAGCTTGGTAGTGGGACGCCAGAGACTGGAGCCGCGAACGTGTTGCTTTACTGAATTTCCGGCGTCCTGGCCGCGTTGCGCAAGCCAGAGCCTTCGCATAGCCTGCCAGAGTGCGTCGTTCGATCTCGCTGGGCCTGACGATCGCGGCGACGGCCGCCGCGTGCACGGCCTTCGACGACGCAACGCTCGATCAGACTCAGTCAACGGGCGGCTTCGGCGGACGGGCTGGGGCCGGCGTCGGAGGCACGGGTGGAAGCGGCGCCACGGCGGGCAGCAGCTCGGTTGGCGGCACGCTATCGATGGGTGGCGGCAGCGCGGGCACCCCATCTGGCGGGGTCGCCGGCGTCTCCGGACAGGGGGGCTCTGGACAGAGTGGGTCGGCGGGCAGCGCGAGCGGCGGCAGTTCAGCAGGCAGCGGCGGCGCGCCTGGAGGCGCGGGTGGCACACCCGGCGGAAGCGGCGGGAGCACCGGCGGCAGCGGCGGGAGCACCGGCGGCAGCGGCGGGAGCACCGGCGGCAGCGGCGGCAGTTCAGCCGGCGCGGGCGGGAGCGGCGGCTGCGCCGAGGCCTGCAATCCGACCACGATGCGAAGTGGAAACTGCGCCTCGCCGAGCGTGGTCGGCCGCACGGACGCCCAGTCCGGCTGGAGCGAGACCCGAAGCTTGTGCGGAAAGATGTCGTTCTCGAGCACCTCGGTGTGTCCGACCACCGGCCCCGAGCACTACTACGCGGTCTATCTGTTCGCGGGTGAACAGCTGACCGTCGACGTAACGCTCGGTACACCCTGCTCGACGACCTGGAACGCGCAGCTGCGGACCCGACGGCTCAGCTCGTGCACCTCCACAGGGTGCGCCACGAAAGGCCAATCGAACTGCGAGGCGATCCCAGCGCCCGGGTCCAGCAAGCAAATCACAGCAGCCGACGACGGATGGCAGCTCGTGGCCGTCGACACCGATCAGGACGGCGACGGCGAGTACACCATCACCCTTACGCTCGACTGTACCGGCGACTGCGGCTGTCCGTAGTCGCTAGAACGAACCGAGCGCGAGCATTCCGCCGGCGGTCGGGCCGACGGACGGCGCAAAGCGGAGTCTGACGAACGAACCTGATAGAGCGGCGCGCGCTTCGCGGCTACAGGTACGCTGCCATGCTCTTGACCCAACCCGACGGGTGTCCAACGACCTGAACCAGCCACTCGGGGTGGTCGTCGACTACCTTCAGCGCTTCGGCATACGGCAGGCCACGCTCGGCGAAGTCCCGCGCCAAATCATGTCGCCGCTTCCACACTGCAGGATCCTCGCGCGGCGGCGCTCGATGAGGAACCTGCTGTCCCAGTAAGATCGTGTCCAGTCCGTGCAGACCGTAGAAATGTGAGCCAACCTGCGCCTCGAGGTTCTGGCGAATCGCGCGAGGCGTTAGCGACAGCGGTCCGAGCGCCTCGAACATTTCGAGCGCGTCGCGCAGGCCGGACACGTCCACGTCGGCGCGCGCCTGCTTCCAAAACTCGGTATCCAGGCGGCGGTTGAACTTGAAATGCGCCGCGAGGAACCAGCGCAACTTGTCCCAGTCGTCCGCCACGCTGGCGTTCACGAAGCGCCGCATCGCTTGAGATTCGACTCCGATGGGAAACGAACGCACGAGCGCACCGATCGCGCGCTGGATCATCATCAGGCCCGTCGATTCAAGGGGTTCGACGAAGCCGTATGCATTGCCGATCGCAAACACGTTGCCGATCCAAGTTCGGTCATGGCGCCCGGATCGAAACTGCACCTGGCGCTCGTTTGAGACATCCGGCCAGATACGTTTCACCTCCGCCGCCGCTTCTTCGTCGCTGCAGTGAGCCGACGAGTACACGTAGCCGTGGTGATTTGAGTCGCGCATCGGGATCGTCCAGCACCAGCCGCTGTCCATCGTGCGCGCCGTCGTGTACGGCATCGGGCGACCATCGTGCGAGGCGTTGAACGCGAATGCGCGGTCGGTGAATAGGCTCGATGCGTAGCTGTGGTGGGTCGCTCCCATCCGCTGCTGCAGCAAGACCGATCGAAACCCCGAACAATCGATAAAGAAGTCGAATTCGAGCCGTTCGCCTTCATCGGTCACGACATGGGTAACGTGCGGGTCGGGATCGCCGTTCACCGAGGTCAAGACGGCGTCCGCGATCTTTGCCTGTAGGTGGTGCACGCCGCGATCGACACCGGTCGCCGTCAGGTAAGCAACCAGAGCGGCGTTATCGAGATGGTAGGCGTACGCCAGAATTGGCAGGAATGACTCATAAAGGCTGCTGGTTCCCTTTCGATGAATCGCCACCGTTCCGAGTTCCATCAGGTGTGACTGCAGCGTGAACCCACTCACGTTGCTCGTCTCGGCCATCGATCCAAGGGCGCCCACGCCATTGACCTCCCAGTCGAACGGCGCCTGAAACACGTAGTCACCTGGAGCGCCCCACTCGAACCGAATACCCTGCTTCCACGCTGGATTTACGGCATGGGTAAAATCGAGCACATCCAGCTCAAGATAGTGATGCAAGAAGGCGACGATGCTCGGCACGGTCGCCTCCCCCACACCGATCACAGGCACGGTTGGGGTTTCGATAACCGTTACG
>JAUIKB010000853.1 GCA_030430975.1 Polyangia bacterium | reverse complement strand
CCCTAGATAGCGCGCATCCGGTTGTTGCGCGCGTTGTGTTCCAATTCGGCGAGCCCCAACGCCTCCATGACAGGGGGGACGTAGTTTCCGAAGCGCCCGCGGTAGCCTTTCCGAAGGCCGTACCAGCCCTTGACCGGGTTGGTCCTGGCACGACCCCAGGCTTCCACCGTGCCGGGCTTCGCGTCCTTCTGCTCGTCGGCATTTCCGAGCGGTACCCAGTCGCCGTGCGCCTTGAGCATTTCGTGCAGGTCGTCGATGCAGCTCAGATGGTAGCGAAGCTGGGTCTTGCCAACCTGAACGACGAGGGCGGGTGGGTCGGCCGTCGGATCCTTCCAGGCTGTGAATTCAGATTTACCGGGCGGTGTTTTTAGTTGCCACGGTGATTTTTCGGTGCCTTTGCCTTTGACCTTCGCCATCAGTTCTCCTCCGCCGCGCGCTTCAGGTCGCGGGTCATCTCTTCAAACGGTGGGCCGAAGTCGGGCAGCGAGCCAGCGATCATCGGCAGCATTAGCCCGCTGAAGACCTCAATCATCGAGAACGTGGTTTTTCCGTCGCGCTCATCGAGCTTGTACGTCCGTTCGCCGCGAAACATCGGGGCGAATCCATCCGACCACACCATGCGTCGCTGCGGCTCGAACTCAGTGACCTTCAGCTTGAAGACGCGGTTTGGAGCGACCTTGACGCGGAGGCGGATCGTCTCGCCATGCGCGATCGAGCCCTTCACGCTTTCCACCGTCGAGTTCCAACGCGGGATGTCAGCGGCGTTGGTGAGCAGGTCCCACACGCGGCTGACCGGGGCGTTGATCACGGTCGCCACTCCGACCTCCATGCGAAACGTTGTGCGTTCTTTTAGCGCTTTTCCGTCGATCTTGGGGGCGATGGGCATGCCACGTTGTACGCGCCACATCGTGGGACTTGTAGCCACAGTCAGCACAAAACAGTATTGCCGATGGAGCAATAGTGGAGCCCGATCTCAACGATGTGCTGGTGTTTGTCGAAGTCGCTCGTGAGGGTGGTTTCTCCGCCGCCGCGCGTAACCTCGACCTGCCCGCGTCGGTTGTCAGTCGGCGGGTAGCGCGACTTGAAGAGCGACTAGGCTTCAAGCTGCTGAACCGGACGACGCGTCAGGTGGGACTCACCACTGCCGGGCGCATCTACTACGATCAGACCGCGTCGATCGGCCGCCAACTTCAGGAGGCGGCCCGGGCGGTCGAGGAGACGAGCCGCAGCGTCACCGGGCTCGTCCGGTTGACCGCGCCGCCCGACGACGGCGGCATCATCTGGCGTTTGCTTCGCGGCTTCATAGCGAAGCACCCGACTGTGGATCTGCAGATCATCCACACGCTTGACTACGTTGATTTGATCGCCGAGCGCATCGATGTGGCGCTGCGGGGTGGACCGGCTCCCGACACGACCGAGTTCGCCGCGCACCAGCTGTTCGAGTCGCGGATCCTTCTCGCGGCAAGTCCAGAGTATCTCAAAGAGCGCGGCACTCCAAAGCAGGTCGAAGACCTCGAACATCACGACTGTCTTTGCATGGACCCGTGGGCGCCCAACGCGATCCGTCGCGTTGATGGCGACCGCAGCCCGGTGCGTGTGAAGGTGCGCAATCGAATCCGCGCCAACCGTCTCACCACGGCACAGCAAGCGGCGCTGGATGGTTTCGGCATCGCGCCGCTGTTGAAGATGACCTGCCAAGCCGAGCTGGATGACGGGTCGTTGGTCGAAGTACTGTGTGGCGCTTTGCCCCCGGCGGCGCCGTTTTGGGCCATTCATCCGATCGGTCGCCGTTCATCGAAAGCGGCGCAGGCGCTGATCGAACACCTGATTGAAACCGCGCCGAGTCTGCAGACCGGCGGCTAACCACGCGAGCGGTCGCGACGTGTCAAGGCGCAGCAGGTGCGCCGGCTGATCGGTCGACCGACGGCGCCAGCAGTTGGTAGAAGGACTGCGGCTAGGGCTTGGCTGACGGCGCGCTGGGCGTGGGAACAGGGCTCAGTGGTTTCAGCAACGTCTTGATAGCCGTTAGCTTGGCTGCTTGGTCCTTCTTCCCAGCCGTCAGTTTGTCGAGCACGGCCGTCAGCTCGTCTTCGGCTCTCAGCACGCGCTGGACGACCTGTCCGCTGGAACGGCCTTCCATCGGTCCGAGTGCCTTGAGGTGACCGCGCAGCCGTTCGAGGTCGTCGTTCAGACGGTCGCGGCGCTGTTCGAGCTCCTTCATCTGCTTGCCCTGCTTGTCACGCTCACGCACCTGCTTGGCGGCTTCGACGAGCAGAGCGCGGTCGGCTGCGGGGAGGTTGGTAAGCTTGCTCAGCTCATCGAGCTCAGTGGCTTCGATGTGGCTAATCGGTTCGGTGCGTCGAATACCCTCGACCATGGTGAGCTCGCGAACGAGCTTTTGTCCGGGCTTCAGTTTGAAGACGGCGTACGGTGTTCGACTTGCGGTGTCGTAGTCCATCTCGTCAGCGCCGGTGACCTTGGCATTGTTGACCAAGTTGAGCTTGATGTAGACGAGCCGCTGCGAGCCGCTGCGGCTCTCGAGCTTCAGCTTCCAGCGGGTTGTCCGTAAGATCTCGATCTGCAGCCGCTCATCGTCGTCGAGGGTGACGTGCTGGGTCTTTTCCTTTTGCTCGTCGTGGACGCTGGAGACATCCGCGTCGAGGTCGACCGCGAACGCTACGAACGTGCGCTGACCCGGCTTCAGGCGCTCGACGCCCGTCTCTCCGGCGAACCCCCCGCCCTCGTACACCGTGACCGGTCCCGCCGGGAGCGTCTGCTTCGTGGTGTTGTTGACGCGGACCGCTGCACGTCCGGCCTCGTCGCGCGCGTTGAACAATGTGAGTCGGCGCACGTCGACCGAACCGCTGAGGAATGGCAGCATGGCCGAGCCGTGGGGTCTTAAGTCGACGGGCGCCGCTAGCCGGTACGAAAACAGCGCGCCGGCCTCGACCCCATCTGCCGGGGCGATGTCGGCGAGGTTACCGACGCTCAGAGCCGTGCTCTCGCTGACCGATGCAGAACCCATCCGTACGCGCGGCGCGCGCGCACGGTGACTCCGGCCCATGCGGCCATAACCGCTGCCAAAGCCTTGTCCGGTACCCGTACCGCCACCGTCCGCGTCGAAATGGTCGCCCCAAATTTGGTCGGGGGTTTTCTCCATGAGCTGTGGTGCGGTGGAAAGCTGTTCGGCCGGTTCGGCTAGAGGTCGGCGCCCATAGCGGGGCGCTGCGAGCGGGAACAGAAACGAGTCGGGCTGGCCGTTCACCAGCTCGACCGTGATACTTTTCCACGCCTCATCGGTATCGTTGTGAATCAGCGACCAGCCCTGTAGCTTCGCCCGATTGCCGGTGGGCTGGAGCATGAGGCGATATGAAGAACGCCAAATGGGCGTCTCGGCGACGTAGCCCAGCGTGACTCGCCCGTTGCTGCTGCCCAGCACGTTGATGTCCTGACGTCGCTGCGAAGCACGCGAGGTGAGCGCGTCGAGGGCCGCGTC
>JAUIKB010000852.1 GCA_030430975.1 Polyangia bacterium | reverse complement strand
ACACAGCATCGCCGAGTGGGACGGAGCACGCTGGACGAACCGTTTGGGCTGGGACCGCAACCGCTACTTGGGAGTGGTCAACAGCGCTTGGTCGGCACCGGACAACAGCGAGCAGCTGGTCGTCAGTACGTACAGCGTCCACCGCATCGTCGGACGCAACGTAGACGAGGTGGACTTCGTGGGCGGCCTGGGAGTCGATGAGCCGGAAACAGTGAGCCGCCGAGTAGGCAACCTGATCCCTCAGAACGACCGCTTTTTCCTGCCGAGCCTGATCAAGAGAACCTCCCCCACCGGAGGTCTCCTCAAGCTCCCTGCGATATTTTTCATACAGCAATACAAGAACCAGTCCTTCAGCATCGTCCTAGAGCGTGAGCTGCCCGACTATCCGGCTTACGGTACGCAACCGGTCGCCGCATCGTTCGCCGACGGCACGGGTTGGGTCACGTACAACGAGTCGCTTCCCTCCAGCTCGACCAGCACCGGAGGGCCGACCAAAACGGTCGCCTACTACTTCGACGGGTCCGACTGGAGCGACTGGGGTGAGCTGCCCCTGTGGAACATCAGCCGGGTGTGGGGACGAAGCCGAGACGACTTCTACATCACCGTCGACGACTCGAACGGCGGTCATCTCCTGCACTTCAACGGCGAGGCATGGACGGAAGTATTCGCGGCCGACTCAATCCGCGACTTCGGCGCCACGACCAGTCACCTCTGGCTCGTCGGCAACGGGGGCACCACGGTCCGCGCGCCGCTGCCTGAGATGTTGAACTAGCGGGCTGCTGAAAGCGGGGGCGCGGACGAAACGGGGCAGCGCGCTGAAGAATGGTGCTCCGCACCGTTCTTCATCGCCCAGCCAAATGGACTAAGCTCGGCAGCCTCCCGAACGATGCAATCAGCCGGCCACCATACGCAACAATCGCCGCGCGTCCATGAGGCGCCGACCCTGCCGTGCGAAGGTTGCGGTGCTGCGCTGCCGATCGATCCGACCACGCCGCATACCTTCTGCGGGCACTGCGCTCAGTGGCGAGCCGTGCCCCACGACTGGTGGCAACGCGCGCGCGAGTATGCCTACGCCGTGTGGTCAGCTAAGCGGGCGGAGGCAGCCCACGCTGCCGACGCCCAACGCCGCCGGCAGGCGGCCCGAACTCAGGAACTGATGTCGATGGGCATCAAACTGCTGGCTGGCTTAGGAATCGTCGTCATCGCTTGGCTGATGGCGCTCGAGGGGATCCAGGCGATCACGGGGTTGATATCAAGCGAATACGAGATGTCGATGCCCGTGCGGTTCGGCGTCATGGGTATTGCGACGTTGATAACGCTATTCGGCGTGACGGTCGCCGGAGCGGCGGCGCTCGCTACGTATCGGATCACCACTCGCCACAGTCGTCGCTCCAAGGCGCGTTCCGGTAGCGATTGGTGTGACGGCACCCAAGGCTTCTTACCGGCGATGTGTGGCAACTGCGGCGGTCCGCTCGAATTTCAGGTCGGTGAGGCAGCCGTCACGTGCGGCTTCTGCCACACGATCGTCGTCGCCACCCAGAGCCACAAGGGCCAGCTGATCCAGCTCGCGCTCAGTCAGGTGCAGCAGCAGCACCTCGAGCGCGAACGAGCACTCAGGCGGCAACTGCTCGCGAAACTATCGTTCAGTCGCTCGGCGTCACCGTTCAAGGCCTACGCCACCTGGGGCGCGTTCATCATACCCGCGATACCGGTGCTGCTAGGCGCCTACATGTTGCGGACGGCAATCCCGAGCCTTGAGCAGGCTATGATCGAACTGGCGGCCACGCTCAGAGGCGAGTTCAGCGGCGGCCCCGAGCAAACGTTCGCATGGCTCGACGCGTACTGGCTCAGCACCACGCCGCCCGCGCTGACCGAACACAAACCCTCGCAGAGCCGTTGGAACGTCGAAGCGATTTTCCACGACCGGCCGGTGCTGATCACCGTGCAGACCGGCTGGACCGATCAGCGCGCGCAGTCGCTCACACTCCTGCTGGCACGTCCCGCGCCGCGCGACCCGATGGCGGTGCAGCATGCGCTGAACTCGCAACCCGCCCAGCAGCTAAAGTCGCTGGGGTTCGAGCCGACGATCGACAACGCGGGCGTCGCGCTGCAACCGCGCAGTGCGCGCAAGAAGCAGCTGGAGATCGCTAGCGTTTCCGAGCTGGCGAGGTGTGCGTACGAACTGGCGGAGATGACGGTTCGTGCGTGAGACCCCGAACGGCGTGATTTCTTCCCCGTATGTTCCATGCCACTCTGCTCGGATGCCTAGATCATTGCTTGTCAGATGGGGCGCGGTCTCGCTGGTCGTTACATCGCTGGTTGCAGTCGCGTGTGGTGGCGACGACCCCGCAGGTGCCGAGTGCGGGCCGGGGACGGTACTGCAGGGCGGGCAATGCTTGCCCGCAACTGGTGGCAGCGGAGGCAGCGGCGCGGCCGGCTCCGCGGGCAGCTCGGGCTCGACCAACGGAGGCACCGGCGGTGGTGGCACCGGAGGCTCAACAGCCGGGACTGGCGGATCCGCGGCAGGCAGTGGCGGGACGGGCGCCACCGGCGGCGCGGGTGGATCCACGGGCGGATCCGGTGGCTCCACCGGCGGAAGCGGCGGGGCACCGCCCAAGACGTCGCAGAACTGGGTGGCGATCGAGACCCAAGATTCCTTCAGCGGACGAACCTATCTCGTGAACGCATTGGACGTCACGGCACCCACCTCCGTCGAGTTAGGTACTGGCAAACGAAAACCGTTCTTTTCCCCCGACGGAACTCGCATCGCGTATCAGGACGGTGCGACCTCAAACTCGAGTTTCATCTACGTGTCTCGGCTCACTGATACGGCGGTCGAGCCTAGAGTTGCAGCGTTTGCCGGAACCGAGGGCGGGCTTTTCGGCTGGAGCGCTGACTCGCAGCACTTAGCTCACAGGTCCGCCGCCGGCATCGCAGTCGTCGATGCCACCTTGCCGGTTCCGATCCCGACGGACATCACCATCCCAAGTACGGTGGCTGCGTGGCGCACCGTGGGTTCGCAACTCGCGGTCGCGTCCATCGACGGCGTCTACTTGGTGGACGTGGTCGACGGCTCACCCGGAACGCCACGAAAGGTCATGGAGGCTCCCGTTGTCGGCGCGTCGTTCCGAGAGGTGAAGTGGTCCCCCGACGGCAGCCGTCTGTTGGCGATAACAACCGCCGCCGCGCAGCCAACCGGAACGCAATACACGGCGTTCACGGTACCCGCGACTGCCGCGGACACCCAATCGACGGTGCAGGTAACCACATGGGTTGGCCCCCAATGGAGTTCGGACAACAGCGTGCGGGAGTTCAGCCAAAACGGCGACTATCTTGCCGTCCTCGCGGGGACCTTGCGCATATTCAAGATCGAGACCGGTGGCGCCAACATGGTTATCGATACTCAACTGTTCGGTCGAGATCTCGCTTGGTCTAAGGAACACGAAGTGGTCGCGTACAGAAAGACTACCGGATCGGCTGTGTTCAATTTCGCCAC
>JAUIKB010000851.1 GCA_030430975.1 Polyangia bacterium | reverse complement strand
TGGGGTGGGATGGGCTACAGCACCGAGAGCTACATCTCACGGTCGTATCGAGATGCGCGACTCATCTCGATCGGTGGCGGCGCGGACGAGATCATGCTGGGCGTCATCTGCAAGCTCGAGGGAACGCTGCCTAAGCGAACCAAGAACGCCTAGTTGCGCGAGGGCCATCGGGTGTTTTCCAAGATCCTCATCGCCAATCGTGGCGAAATCGCGGTTCGCATCGCCAAGACGGCGCGGGCTTTGGGCTACGAGACCGTAGCGATCTTCAGCGACGCCGACCGCGGCAGCGCTCACGTAGAGGTCGCGGACGAGGCGGTTCACATCGGTCCGTCGCCGGCCGCGCAGTCGTACCTCGATGCCCAGCGGATCTTGGCAGCCGCCCGCCAAACCGGCGCCGATGCGATTCACCCGGGATACGGCTTCCCGTCCGAGAACGCGGAGTTCGCGGCGGCGTGCGTGGCGGCGTCGCTCACGTTCATCGGACCGACCGCCGATGCCATCGCGGCCATGGGCGATAAAGCAGAGGCCAAACGTCGAATGGACCGCGCCGGTGTGCCGACGGTGCCCGGCTATCTGGGCGACGATCAGTCGGATGAACGACTGCGCGCGGAGGCTGAGCGCGTGGGCTTTCCGGTGCTGGTCAAGGCCAACAGCGGCGGCGGTGGGCGGGGCATGCGCCTGGTGCGATCGGCTTCAGAGCTCGACGAGGCGATCGCGGGCGCCCGTCGGGAGGCCAAGAGCGCGTTCGGCGACGATTCTTTGATGTTAGAGCGGTTCGTCGAAGGCGGCCGTCACGTCGAAGTCGAGATTTTTGCCGACACGCTTGGGAACGTCGTGCACCTAGGCGAGCGGGACTGCACCTCGCAACGGCGCCGTCAAAAGATCATCGAAGAGAGCCCGTCACCGATCATCGACGCAGAGCAACGGCGACGAATGGGCCAGGATGCCGTACTGGCGGCGCGCGAGATCGGCTACGTCGGTGCCGGCACGGTCGAGATGATCGTCGATCAAGGTAACGAGCATTACTTCTTAGAAATGAATACTCGGCTTCAGGTCGAGCATCCAGTAACGGAGTTGGTGACGGGTCTCGATCTCGTTGAGTGGCAGCTGCGGGTAGCACAGGGTGAGGCGCTTCCGCTCGCCCAAGACGACGTTCAATTGCGTGGTCATGCCGTCGAGGCGCGGC
The DNA here is from genome assembly GCA_030430975.1 of Polyangia bacterium. GTDB lineage: Bacteria > Myxococcota_A > Polyangia > Polyangiales > Polyangiaceae > JAUIKB01. The sequence goes on along the minus strand of JAUIKB010000851.1, from coordinate 2,311 downwards.
TGTATGCCGAGGACCCGTACGCGGGCTTCGCGCCGCAGACCGGCCGTATTCGCTACTTTCGACCCGAACGACTCGTCGCAGGCGCCGGCTTGCGGGTGGATTCGGGTGTGCGCCAGGGTGACGACGTCAGCCCGTACTACGATCCGATGATCGCCAAGGTGATGGCCTACGGCTCGTCGCGGGCTGATGCGCTGCGCCGATTGCGACGGGCGCTGCGCGAGCTGCCGTTGATCGGCGTGACCACCAATCGGCAGTTCTTGATCGATCTGTTGGGGACGCCGACGCTGGTCGATGCGACGATCACGACGTCGACGATCGACGAATGGCTGGCGCAGGTACAGGACGACAGCGTGTCGCCAGGCCAGGCGTCCGAGGCGGATCTGCTGCGGCGTTCGGCGCCGACCCAGCGCGACTGGGCGGTCGCGTGTGCGGGGCTGGCGCGCGCTGAACGACGAGGGGTGCGGACGAGCTCTCCAGCTGAACTCCAGCTGGACGTCGAGTGCGGCGGCGAGCGACGCCGCGCCAGCGTGGTGTCGAGCCCCGACGGGCGACTGGTGGTCAACGCCGGCGAGTCGACCGCGTTCGATCGCTTCGAGGTCGCGGATGACGCGTGCGTGTACGAGTGCGACGGAGTGCGGTCCAGGCGGTTCATGCTCCGAGACGCCGATCGACTGTGGCTGGAGACTTCCCGCGGTACCTTCGAATTTGCGGAACCGTCGGCGTATCCCAGCGCGCAGCGCGAGGCGGACCCGCGGCTGATCGTCAGTCCGGTGGCCGGAACACTTGTGCGCCTAGAAGTGGCGGTCGGCGACGTGGTCGAGCCCGGCCAGACCGTTGCATTTGTCGAGGCGATGAAGATGGAGACACGGCTCGAGGCGGGCGCCGCCGGCACCGTCTGTGAACTGCATGCCGAGACCGGTGCACAGGTAGCGGCCGGAGCGCCGGTGGTTGAACTGACATTGGAGACCAGCGATGGATAAAGCCATATTGACCTGCGCGCTCAACGGCGTGCTCACGAATCCCAAGCAGCACCCGGTGCCCGTAACCCCGGCCGAGATGGCTGCGTCAGCCAAGCAGGCCTACGACGCCGGCGCTTCGATCATGCATATTCACTTTCGGAGCCAGGAGCCCGACATGGGCCACTTTCCCAGCTGGGATCCCGCCGTCGCCGCCGCGTGCTCGGAAGCGATTCGAGAAGCTTGCCCAGGAGTGATCATCAACCAGACAACGGGAACCGTCGGACCCGACGTATCGGGTCCGATAGCCTGCATCGAATCCATCAAACCCGAGATCGCGGCTTGCAACGCGGGCAGCCTGAACTACCTCAAGGTTCGCCGAGACGGCAACTGGGCCTGGCCGCCAATGCTCTTTGACAACCCGGTGGAGAAGGTCCAGCAGATGCTGACGGCGATGCAGACGGTTGGAGCCCGACCGGAATTCGAGTGCTTCGACGTCGGCATCGTGCGGAGTATCGAACTGTACAAGCGTACGGGGATGACCGAGACCGCCCAGTATAACTTCGTGATGGGCGTGGCGTCTGGAATGCCGGTCGATAGCGACTTGCTCAAGCTACTGCTTAAGTACAAGGACCAAGAATCCACCTGGCAATGCACCCTGATCGGACGCCAAGAGATCTGGGATGTTCACCAGAGCACGGCTGAACTCGGAGGGATGCTCCGAACCGGCGTCGAAGATACGTTTTATCTGCCGAGCGGTGAGCGGACGTCGGGTAACGGCCAGCTGATCGAACACTTGGCGGCCTGTGCAAAACGTGCGGGTAGGGCGGTGGCGTCACCCGCCGACGCGCGAGAAATACTGGGCCTCAAGGCTGCGGCGTAGCGCTCGGCCGTAACAGGCGCAGTAGCGTTTCGCCTAGTCGCTCGCGCTGAAACGGCTTCTGAAGGAACTCGAACTGCAGGCCGTCATAGTCGGCGGCTTCTGCATAGCCTGACGCGAGTATCACCGACAGTCCCGGAAACTGTGCGCGCAGCATTTGGGCGAGCTCGGGGCCTTGGATTCCAGGCATGACCACATCAGTGATGAGTGCGTCGATAGCACGGTCACCGCGAGCGGCATGTTCAAGCGCGGATTCTGCAGAATCGCAACTGACGACGTGTACGCCCAGGCTTTCGAGCATCTTTTCCGCCACGCGCCGCACAGCCCGTTCGTCTTCGACCAACATGACGGTGCGGCCCGCGAGTTGACGGCTGAGCTCACGCGTGCCCGCAGGATTGCTCCGTGTTGGCAGGTACACGTCCACGACGGTGCCCGCGCCCGGTTCGGAGTTCACGTCGATAAACCCACGGTGCTG
>JAUIKB010000850.1 GCA_030430975.1 Polyangia bacterium | reverse complement strand
TCGGCAACGCCAGCACTTCGCAGTTCCTCTCGGATGTCTTTGGGTAGCCGAGCGACTTCAAGCGGATGACCGGTAAGCACCGGGTGCGCTTTGATGTTGAAGCGAAACGCTTCCGGAGTTGCCTCTACCCAGTTCTCGGCAACACGCGCGCTGAGGATCGCGTAGTACGTCGCATCGACCTCGACGAGTGGGAACTGGCGCGCGTAGAACTCGAGCCGCTGGGCGGCCGACGTGCATCCCTTCGGATAGAAGCGCTTGCAGGCGATCAGCGTTTTATCCGTCCAGCCAGCCGTCCCGGTTAGAACGCCGCCCCCCGTCCACCGGTCGTCCATCGACGCCAGGGCCTGCATCTGTGCGAGTACCTCCGGATCGGCCTCCGCGATCGAAAGCTCGGCGCTACTGCGGGTCATCGGCACTTCGCGGCCGAGATACCCGTTGCGCCAACGCGCGGATGGTTAGCGGACTGCAGCCCTCGGCTTTGTTGTTCACGATCACGAAGAGCGCCTTGTTCAACTCCGCGCAACGCACCGCCAGCTCCGCCACGTCAGCCCGCATGCCGTTATCCGGCTGGACGACGCGATGAAACGGCGCGAACCTCCGTTTTTGTTCCGCGTATCTTTTGCCGGGCGGTATTAACAGCCGGGCTACGACGAACGGTGCGGTGAGCACGTCCATCGCAAGCTGCCGTCCGATCGTCGGCATCCTCTCCCAGTAGTTGAGCACGTGCGCCACCCGATGCTCCCGCAACACTTCCAGATAAGGGCGACTGAGCAACTGTCGATTGCGGAGCTCGACCGCGTAGCGCAAGTCGCTCGGAACGCGGCTGAAGAACGCATGCAATCGCTCGGCAAATCGCTCAGGATGCGGAACCTCGTAGTGCCAGACCGGTGGAAACTCCAAGACGAGCGGACCGGTGTGTGAAGCGAAGTGACGCCGCAACGGATCGAGCACGGCCGATTCGAACAGCTCCACATTTAGGAACTGCGGGTTGTCGGCCCGCGCACGGTCCTTAAACATCGTGGTGATCTCGCCCCACACCTTCGACACGCATTCGAACCCCCCGGGCAATTGGTCGGCGTATCGCTTGAGCACTGGCTCCTCGAGCGGCGCATAGAACGAACGGTCCACGCCAACGGTGCGAAAAAGCGGATAGCGCGCGTATTCTTGAAGGCCCCGCTGGATGAGGTCACGCTCGGTTGGATCGCCCCGATACACCACGCCGCCCCAACCCGGAAACGTCCAAGACGACGTGCCAAACCGCACGTGGCCGGGAACCCGGGACATCAAGTCACGATCCGCCGACTCGTGCGCGAGCGGCGGTAGCTCGACGGCCGGCCGGACCGTGGGCTCTGCAGACGGAAACATCTCGAGCTGGTCGGCGGTCACCGATACGTCCATTCGGCAACGGGCAGGTGTCCGACGCAGTTGAACCGGCTCAACGTCACGCGCCGGCGGTCCTTTCGCGAATTGAACAGAATCTCGGTGAACGACGCGTTTTGAACCGCGAAGCCAAGCGATAGCCGCTGCTTTCGCTCAACACCCAGCACGTGACCCACCGCGACGCCGATCACGCCGGCGCTGGTGAACGCCATCGTCACCCCGGAGCGCGACGTCAACTCGTCGATGCAGCCCGTCACGCGCGCTTCAAACGCGCTGTATGACTCGACCAGTTCGGGAAAGGCCGCGTCGTCACACCAGTGATGCATCACTTTTTCGAACACGTGCTCGAACGCGCGCGGTCGGCTCGATTCGTCCGCTTGATTCAACCGTTCCAGCGCGCGTGCCACATCCTCATGTTGTGCCGCCAGCGCAGGGAGATGGTTCTCAATCAGCTCCAGCGCACGGTGTTCCTCCAGCTCGCTGACGATTTCGACCGCTACACGCGCGCGAGCGGCCTCATGAGCAAGCTCTGCCGTCCTCGTCTGCCGCTGCAGCGGCCCAGCGACCATGCGATCGATCGCGCCCACAGAGTGCAACGATTCGCCGACTCGGCGCGCCTGTCGACGCCCTAGTTCGGAGAGCCGATCGTAGTTGTCGGACAGAAATGATGCTTGGCCGTGTCGGACAAGCAGCAGCGAACTCATCTTTTGATGGCCAGCGCTCGACCGCTACGACGTGCCGCCGCTGCCACCAGATCCTGCTGCGCCACCTGATGCTCCGCCAGATCCTGACGCTCCGCCGCTTCCCGAAGCCCCACCCGTGCCGGACGTTCCACCGGTGCCGGACGTTCCACCGGTGCCGGACGTTCCACCGGTGCCGGACGTCCCACCGGCACCCGCGGTGCCGCCCGAACCGGCCGTGCCGCCAGAACCCGCCGCGCCACCGGAACCGGACATCCCGCCCGATCCGCCGACCGTGCCGGCATCCATCGTCGGGGCAGCCATGCAACCCATCCCCAAGTCCACCCCGCACTCGCCGGTGCTCTGGCAGCATGGTTGGCCGAAACTGCTGCCCGGGCAGAATGCTGCGTTGCAGTCGCCGGCGTCCATTTGCCCGGCGGTACCAGCCGCGCCGGCAACGCCACCCTGTGCGGTACCGGCCATGCCGCCCTGAGAAGTCCCGGCCGCGCCGCCCTGAGAGGTGGTGCCCGCCACGCCGGCGGCCCCAGACGCGCCAGACGCGCCAGCCGCACCGGCAGTGCCGCCGACGGATGCATCCGGCTTGTCATTGAAGATGCCGTCGTCCTCCGTAGTCGCACACGAAACGGCGACAGCGCCGCCTGCGCCCCAGAACATGACGAGTGAGAGTAGCTGGCTAATTCGGGACGATTTCACGCGGTGCCTCAACTAGTCGTATCCGTCGGTTCGCCCATGATGGATGGGCCGTCATTTGAGCAGTGTAACGCGCTGTATAGCGCAAAAGCTAGTTCGACGCCTCAAGTCGTTCGGGTTTGACGTGCGCGGAGGGCCTGCATCTTCAACCGCAGGGCGTTCAACCGAATAAATCCGGCGGCGTCCCGCTGGTCATAGACGTCGTCGGTCTCAAACGTGGCTAGGCTCTCGTCGTACAGTGAATTCGGGCTCTTACGCCCCGTGACATGCACCGCTCCCTTGAACAGCTTAACGCGGACCGTGCCCGTGACGGACAGGTTCGCCTTATCGAACATCACTTGGAGCATCTCGCGCTCGGGTGAAAACCACAGGCCGCGATAGACGATCGTCGCGTACTCGGGGATCAGCGTATCCCGCAACCGTACCTCTTCGCGATCCATCGTGAGCGACTCCAGAGCCCGATGGGCCTTGTGCAGAACAGTGCCGGCGGGCGTCTCATAGACGCCACGGGATTTCATCCCGACGAATCGATTCTCGACGATGTCGGCGCGACCCACGCCGTGCTCTCCGGCCACGATGTTGAGATGCTCCATGAGCTGCCCCGGCGATAACCGCTTTCCGTCCACCGACACAGGCGTGCCTTCTTCGAAACCGATTTCGACCGAGCGAGGCTGGTCGGGAGCCGCGGCCGGATCGGTGGTCAGGCGAAACATGTCCGCCGGCGGCTCGGTCC
>JAUIKB010000849.1 GCA_030430975.1 Polyangia bacterium | reverse complement strand
CTACCTTGTCGGCTTCGAGTTTGGAAAAGTCGAGTATGTTATTCAGTGTGGTAAGCAGCGCGCCTCCGCTGCGGTGGATGGTTTGCGCGAGCTCCGCTTCGGCCGCCGGCAGCTGTCCCGACATAAGCAGCTCAGAAAAGCCGATCACGGCGTTCAGCGGTGTGCGGATCTCGTGGCTCATGTTGGCCAGGAACTGACTCTTTGCCAGGCCGCTCGCTTCGGCTTCGGCCTTCGCCACCTCGAGACGAGCAACGGTCGCCTCGAGTTCATCACGCGCGGTGAAGAGCTCTTCCTGGGTTGCCTGAACGCGTTGCACCGCGCGTGGAACGACAACGGAAACGATCGCTAATAGAATCGTCACGGTGATGAGCTCGTTCAGGGCGCCGTAGCCGGTCGCCGCGTGCCACCCGAACCCGCAGGCGGCGTACGCGGCCGACGCGGTGAGGAATGTCGCCACCTGGCCGCGGCGCCAGCGCGGGTAGATGAGGGCGTACATCGCGATGAACAGGATCAGCGGCCCGCCTTGAGCTGCGACCGACGTGGGGCGCACGGCGGCCGGCCACAGCACGGATGAAACTGCGAGCAGTGCGAATGCTGCGGCGACCGACGCCTCCAGCCACTTAGGCTGCGAGCTGCGGCGGCACGCTACGAGGATCGGCACGTGCGCGAGCGATGCGCAGACGCGCAAAACGAGTCCCAACACCGAGCGCCACTCGATGCCGATCATAGCGTAGGCGGTCGCCCACGCGACCGGGTTCGCGATGATCGCGATGATCGCGGCGATCCTCATCACGCGCGAATCCGCCCGCCAGCGATGCTGACGCGCGGATTCGGTAGGCTGCGGAGGCTGAACGGACACGTTCAGCCCGGATGTATCAGCGCGGGGGCTTGCTGTCGAACTGTAGACCGTGGCGGTCGAAGCTGTCGTGGTTCTTGTGCATCACCAGCTGATAGGTGAATGCCGAGCCCTGCTCGCCGATCAACGCGCTCCAGTGCAGGAAGAAGTACCAGAGGCGGTACCAACGCTCGCCGTACGCCTTGACTACCGCCTCGCGGTTCGACACCCAGTGGTCGCGCCACGCACGAAGCGTGAGCACGTAGTGGGGGCTCATGTTTTCTACGTCGGTTACCTCGAAGCCGGCGTCCTCGGCTGCTCGGATCATTCCGGACAGGGTCAAGCTCGCGTCTGCGCCGGGGAACACGTAGCGGTTCATGAACAGACCCCAGATGAGGTCTTCGGGTCGCATCGTGATGGCGGAAAGCGGGTTCTGCGGATTGTACAGGTTGCGAATGCCCGTCCACTGCAGCACGAACAGGCCGTCATCCTTCAGCAGCTCGTGAACCTTCTCGTAGTAGCCGACCAGGTTCTTGATGCCGACGTGCTCGACCATCTCCAGGCTGACGATCTTGTCGAAGCGACCCTGGATGGCGCGGTAGTCGCAGACCTCGACCTTCGCGTGGCTCTCGACGCCGTACTCCTTGATGCGGTCGGTGCCGAAGTTGACCTGTTCCTGAGCGAGCGTCACGCCGTAGGCGTCAGCGCCGTACTCACGTGCTGCGCGGGCGACGAACGTTCCCCAGCCGCAGCCGATGTCGAGCAGTCGCTCGCCCTTCTTGAGCCGCAGTTTGTCGCAGGCGCGGTCGATCTTGGCGTACTGCGCGTCCTCGAGCGACGTATCGGGCGTCTCGAACCAGGCGGAGGTGTAGACCATCGCTTCGCCGAGGCACCATGAAAAGAAGTCGTTGCCGCGATTGTAGTGCTCGCTGACGATGCGCTTGTCTTGGCTACGCGAGTGGATCGCGACTTCTGGGATAAAGTTGGTGATCGCCCACTGGATGTGGCTCTGGGTCAGTCGAAATGACGTCACCTCGTGACGCGCATTGAAGAATGCCTCCCAGTGCTCTTCCGGGATCTCGATGCGGCTGTCGATGTACGCCTCGTACACGTCCGACATCGGGACCTTCTTGTTCGCCCACTTCCGAGCGAGCGACGTATCGTTGAACTCGATGAAGTCGCTGAGCGTCTTTCGGCCTGAGCCGGCTCGCTTCGCTGAGCGGGGCGCGTTATCGTTGGAAGACTGTGCTTCCGGCGTGACGGGCATTGGAGAAACCATGCTGCCCCGTACTAGCAACCTGTTCGGGGCGTCAACGGGAAGCGGTTTACGCAGCGGATCCTACGCAGAAAGTGGCCTGTCGTCGTGCGTGCCCAAGTTTTTTCACTGTACGTGGGCTCAGTGCGCGCGTGGGAAAACCGCATTCTATCGGGGATTTGAGCCTGTAACAGGTCGGCCCGCCAAGCGCTTAGGTTATTCGAGTGGTAATAGGATTACTCAAACGGTGTGTTGGTGATCGACTTGTAGTCACGACAGGGTTGCGCGCGGAGGGAGCAGCCGGGGTCGTTCGCAGGCGGCGTGACGTTGGGTACGTGTGAGAACACAATGCTGGACGGATAAGCCTTGGAGTGGGCAACGGAATGCTTCACGTCGTCACCGAGGTCGCCCAGAATGAATGTCCAACGCGCGTGGTTGCCTCCGGGCGTTTGGATCACGACGCGGATCCGGGACCCCGCGCGGAAGACGTGTCCGAACGGCAGTACTTCCACGCGAACGAGTTCCCACGTGTCCGCCGGCAGCGGCGCCGCATCGGCCTTGAGATGCGTCTTGACCGGACGTAGCTCGGTCGCTTCGGGCGCCAAGCCGCGTTGACTGGCGCGCTGCATGCCGCTTTGAACGTACACCTCGCGGCCATCGCCTCGAACCTCGGTGACGTTGACCTGAATGTCGGCGTCGTCCGCTGTTGAGCGCACGTATAGATCGGCGCTGGCGTGGCCCAACAGCACCGTGTCTTCCGTGAGGGGAGGCGTTTCGAATGCGATCGCGTCGCCCGCGGCCGGAGTCGTCCACGTCCACTCCGGATCGAACACGCCGGGGTTGTCGCCCTCCATGTTGCGGGTCGATGCCAGCTCTGGAGCGAAGTTGAACACCGAACCGGAGTCGTCGCTCGACGTCGGCTTGTCGGCGGCGAGCGAGCCATCGGCCTGGAAGTAGAAGCGGCGGGTTTGAGTCGTGGGGATGGGCCACTTAGTGAACCGCCGCTCGAAGCTCCCCTCGGGGGCGTAGGGAGTGCCGCCAGGTTTGGCGCCGACCTCGAAGATCACCCGCACGTCGTCTTCGTCCTCGTACTGCTGTCGAGCAGCTTCGTAAGACGAGGCAGTCGTGAACCGATCCGGCCCGAGTTGGACCGGCGCCCCATAGATTTCTTGAAACAGTAACGGAGCCGCGCCGCGCAAGGTGGGGTCGATGCTGGGAATCGTCTTGGCGACGTAGATGTCCAGGAACTCTTTCCACTCCGATAAGACGTGTGGGGTGAAGCCGTCCGCGTGGGCCCCGTTGTACACGGTGAATTTCGTCACCGGCGCGGATGTGAATTTGTCGAACAGTGCGGGGAAGTGCCCGCCCGTCTGTTCGTCCTGCCACGCGCCGGCGATGAACACCGGTACGTTGATGC
>JAUIKB010000848.1 GCA_030430975.1 Polyangia bacterium | reverse complement strand
GACAACCGACAATCTGTACTGTTGGGGCTCGAACACGTTCGGCCAGCTCGGCACCGGCGACACCGATCCGCGCGATACACCGACGCGGATCGGCAGTCAGTATCGTTGGCGCATGGTCGCGGTCGACCGCAGCACTCAGTCGGGTCAGCACACATGCGCTGTGCGCTTAAACGGCGAACTGTTTTGCTGGGGCTCGAATTACTCGAGTCAATTCGCACCCGGTTTCGAGCCCAGCGTGCCCAATCCGACGCGCATCGGAACCGACGGCGACTGGCGCTCGGTGTCGACTGGGCGCGTGCACACCTGCGCCATCAAAGAGGATGGCGGCTTGTATTGCTGGGGAGAAAACGGGGACTACCAGCTCGGGTTCCTGTTTCGACAAGACGTCGACACGCCACAGCGAGTTGGCATCGACTACCGGTGGCGCTCGGTCTCAGCGAGCACGGGCCACACCTGCGGCGTCAAGACAGACGGATCGCTCTACTGCTGGGGTGCTCTGCGTCGGACGCTGTCGGGAGCGTTGTACGTCAAGACGCCGACGCTGGTTGACGACGCACTGGACTGGAGCGCCGTCTCCACGGCGATTGCACACACGTGCGCGGTTCGCGCCACAGGCGAACTACTGTGCTGGGGAACGAATCACGGGGGCGAGTTGGGCAACGGCACCTACGACGAGCAGCATCAGCCGACCGTCGTTGGAGACGCCACCACGTGGCAAACGATCGCTACCGGGCAAGCCAACAGCTGTGGTCTCAGAAGCGGTGGCAGGTTGTTCTGCTGGGGCGACAACGTCTTCGGCCAGATCGGTGACGGAAGCACCGAGCCCCGAACATCGCCGATCCAGGTTGGCAACGATGATGACTGGCTTTCGATCTCCGTAGGCCCGCGACACGCGTGCGGCTTAAGGAAGGCAGGGCGCCTCTTTTGCTGGGGATCCAACGCCTACGGCCAAGTGGGCGACGGAACCAACTCGGACCGGCACGTGCCGACGTTTGTACGTCGCTAAACCGGGCACCGCCCGCTCCTAGGCGGCGGAGTCGCGTGTGCCCGAGTTACTCGCAGAACACCCCAATAACTGGTTGCGCCCACATGCCGGCGAGCGATAGTCGCCGCCATGAAAACGATCCTAAAGCTGGGACTGCTTGGGATGCTGATGCTGCGATGTGTGATTCCGTGAGCACCATCGCGCACGTCTCAGTCACAGTCGCGCTCGTACTCACGCTGCTCTGCCTGTGCATCATCGTGCGCGCAGCCTGGACGCTCCCCGCCGACTTGCGTCGAACGCAAGGCAGTCGACTCCGCTGGCTTGAGGTGCCGGGCAAATGGAGCCGCCGAGCGGTCGCCGCTGAGGACTGGCCGCGCGTGGCGTCCAGCCATCGGCTGTACATGTGGGCGTGGGCGGCGGGTATTGGTGGCTTCATCCTGGCACCGGCGTTCGCCATCGGCGTCGAGCAGGTTTGCAAGTGACGCGCCCGCCAACATCGACAGAACTTTCGACTGTTGCATATCGCGCAATTCGAACGAACGGTGTCGGCCGTGCCGCGCTTCTTGTCGCAGTGGCCAACTTCGCGGCGTTTGCTATTCCCCTCATCGCGAAGACGGCTGCTGGTGCAGGAGCCACTTTGGCGCTGCTCCGGGCCTTCTTAATCCTCAGCGCGATGGCAACGACAATTGCGCTAGCCGTGGGCGTGGCGAAGGCGCTCGTGGGCTCATCCTCGATCTGGTCTTCGACCGATGGGCTCTTTCGCACCTTCATCGGATCAGGTCTGGGTTTGCTCATCGGTACCGTCGCGTGCGTGCCCGCTGCGCTTGCCGTTCCGTTGACCACAGACCCGCTGTACTTGAGGCTCGGCGCAGCCGGCCTTGTATCCATCGGAGCAAGCCGCTTCGGACTTTTTCCGTTCTTCATTCCCGAGCGATGCTCGTATCTCGCCGCTGCACGACGCAGCTGGACCGCGTCGAAGCCTTTGCAGTGGCATCTCGTGCTCGTCACGCTGGTAGTCAGCGGCGTTCCTGAATTCTTCGGAGTCGTCGTTGGGCCCATCGCCGCTGTGTCGGCCTCCGTGCTCGTGACGCCGATATGGTTCCTGATCTTTGCCGCCGCGCACCACATCGTGACGTCAACGCCCCGAACTGAAGTCGCGAACCTTGCCGAACGGTCGCCGGGCTAAAAACGGCTCTGCACGCCCCCGTTCCCCTCCCATGCGACCCGCAGGCCGCTGGTGCTTACGTTGGTGCTCGCATTCGCCAGCTTCCGCCAGCGTGCCGGGCGAGACGGCGCCCGAGGACCGCATCGGGGAGGGGTTCTGCCGCGCGGTAACTCCCGGTTGAGGGGTGGGCAGCAAATACGCAACTGAAGCGCGTAGTGCACGAGTGGGCCTTATGCGACACTTCAGAACGAGCCCATGCCCGTAGCCACGCACCGACGTTCAGCACCGAACCGTTGCGTCGGGGCATCAACAGAAACGCGTAAGTCATTGCTGGCGCGGACACGAGGATTGAATCCCCGCATCGGTCGGCCGCTGGCGATCCTTGCGTTTTCGGTTTGGCTCACGCCCGGGGCCGCAACCGCACAACCGGGCGCGGCTGCACCGCCGGCACCCGCGGTTGCAGCTGAGTCCCGAAATCCGCACCGAGCCAAAAGCGATGCAAAGGACGCGGGCGACGCCCAACCGGGGCCAGTGCGCGTCGCACTCGGCGGATACGCGGCTGTGGGCGCCACGTTTCTGAGCAACCCCGACGACGACGTCGCGTCGGGTGTGAGAATTGCGTCGCATCCCGATTTCGGCGGAACCGGTATTGGCGCCGGAGTGACTGGCGAACTGCGACTGTACGAACTCTTCGGTGTGGAGTTGGGCGTGCGCGCCATCAGCCAGTTCGTCGCAGGTACATTCAAGACCGCCAACCGATCGACAGCCGGTGTGAACATCGCGCAATGGGAGGTCCACACATCGGCACTGGCAAAGCTGGCAGTGCCCGTCGAATTCGTGAATCCTGTGCTGGGCCTCGGCGTCGATTTCATCTTCCCAGCCACTCCGACAGTCAGCCCTGACGACGATGTCGCCGGCAGCTTCGCTGGACATGCATCGTCCTATGCGATGCTCGCGGGCGCAGTCGGTGCAGAGTTCGACGTCGGAACCGAACCCGGACAGCTCCGACTACCGCTCATGCTGCGCGGGGGATTCAATCCTTGGCTATCGAACAAGCTGGACGACCGCGCCGACTACAGCACCAACGGAGGAACTATCTCGAGCGTCGACTTCGTGACGGAGTGGACTGGCTATGTGCTGGTCACACTGGGTCTGATGGCCTTTCTGTAGCCATGACGCCCGTTGATATTTGCTGCTGATCGCGCTTACGAACGGCCAGCAGTCAAGAGCTGTGAACCCGTTCTGCTTCTGCATCGCACTGCCAAGCCTCGCCTTAGGATGCCAGCCTGCTTCGGCAGGTGCGCCAGTGCGCGTCCATCACGAACCGCGAGGAATGTGCGCCTCAATGATGTCGGAAC
>JAUIKB010000847.1 GCA_030430975.1 Polyangia bacterium | reverse complement strand
TTGTCCTCGCGAGCGATTTCATCGCAGCACCGTCCGGTTGACGTTGATCTGCCGGGCCAGCGCAACGGCGTCGTCTGCGGTGCCTTCGAAGACGTGGAAGACCCAGCGGGTCGCGTCTGTCTCTGCCAGGGTTTCGTCACGGAATTCGATGTCGCCTTTGTCGCGGTAAAACTTGGCCGCCAGGTGAACGAGGCCCTGATCCTTGATCAGGTAGCGGCCGCCGCCGAGGCCGATCAAGCCGATCGGCAGCGCTAGGTGGAAGTGTTGGAACTGAAACTCCGACCGTTTCAGAGTGAAAGGCTCAGTGTCGGCGAGCGCTAGCGTCGTCACGAGTTCGTCCTCCAGCTGGTCACTCTCGAATCGCACCCCGATGGGCTCCAGTCCACCGGCTTCAAAATCGATCTGAACGATGCTGTGAGCGTCGCTCACCTGATGCCACGTCGTGGTGGCGTCCCGATCGATCGCGCTGACTTCGACCGCGACGGTCGGTGTATCGAGTGGTTTGCCCTCGAACGGCTGGGACGAGTCTGAGCCATCCACCACGGAATCGCTGCTCGGATCGATCACCATGTTCGCGTGTCCCGCGCGCTGTTTGGCGTCTAGGACAACGTCGGAAGCTATGCGAATTGCTTCGGCTAGATGGGCGACGCCGTATTCTACCTCACCGCGGAACGGGTTGATTCCGGATGCGTCGGTGACCTGGCCTAGAAACAATAGGCGCCACGCAGCGTCGAGGCGGTCGCGCGCGTCGAGTTCAGTGGCTTTGGCAGCGGTCTCTGCTGCGACGAGCTCTCGGTGGGCTTGTGCGCCCAACGTTCGCGTTCGGTTGTCTCGCTCCTGGTCCTTCCACAAGCCGCCTTGCCCCATCCACTTTGAAACCTCGTGGCTGGGCGTTTGCCAGGTTCCATCGAGCAAGGGCGGCGGCTTGGCCGGTGTCACGCGTGACTCGACTGCTTTGACGTACTTTGCGACGGTCGTGATGTCGTAGCCCTGGGTTTCGAGGTCCAGCAGTTTGTCCTCGTAGGCCTTCGTTGCGTCGGGCTGATGGACAAACAACTCCGGGAAGTACGGGTTGAGATCGCCCGTCGCTAGAAGCTCACCGTCGTCGAAGAACGTCCATGTTGCTTCGATGTCTTCGGCTCCGACTTGAGCTGACCAGCCAGTTGCTCCGGCAACCATGTGGATATCTCCGAATTCGTACAGCGGCTGTACGGCGGCAGGGTCCGCGCCGCCTGGATTCCAGGCCGTGTTTTCGTGCTGAAAGCGCCACAGGTTTTTGGGCCAGATCATCGTCTTGTAGCCACGCGACTTCATCTGTGCCGCCAGGCCCATCCCGGCTTGTCCCTCTTGGCAGAACACCGTGGTTGACAGCTTTACGCCGTGCTTGGCGAACGTCTCGGCGGTCAGGTCTTGCGAACGCTCCCAGTCCTCTTGGGGATAGGCGATGAATAGCTGGTCCGAGTAATGAAAGCTCAGGACGTCGAGCTGCCCGCTATTGGAAAGCGTCTGAAGCTGCTTCAGGAGCTTCGGGTGTCGAGCGGCGATGATGTCGAGCATGTAAGCCTGCATCTCGATATCCGCTCCCCAGGACGGATGTTTCTCGTACAGATCGATGACCGGCGCGAGACTCTCGGTGATGATCTGATCCTCGATCGCAGCGTTGTCCTTGTCGCCCGGAGTCGGAGTCGACCAGTAGCCGACCGTTCCTCCTGCCACGTACTGCACGTTGAAGTGGAACATAGCCAGTGCGTAGCGTTCGGCTGCCTGTGCCCCAACGGATGCGGTTGCGATCGCGGCGGCTGCAGCGACGGCGGAACTCGCGCGCTGAAATCGTTTCGTGTGCCAGGTCATGGCGACGGATTATGACACGTCCCCCGACAGCTGAGGCTCACGGAGAGGCGGCTGCTCTGGGTTCCCGTACAGCAGACGGATTCCTAGTTGGGGCGACCGACGATCGGCGCTATGTCTGCGCCCATGGCACGGTTTTGGGTTGCGGGTGCGACTGGATTTTTGGGTTCCCACGTGGTGCGAGTGCTTCGACGAGGCGGGCACGAGGTGGTGGCGACGTCCCGCCGTGGAGGCAAGGTGGCAGGCATCGCAGTCCAGGCCGTCGATATCTCCGATTCCGACGCGGTGAAGCATAGTGCGGCCGGTGTCGACGGAGCATTCTTCGCGGCGGGGAGGGTATCTCGCGATGCCGCGGACGCGGAGGAGCTGCATCGACTTCACGTGGTGGGGACGCGCAATGCGCTCAACGCGCTACGGGAGGCCGGAGTGCCGCGCGTTGTCTACGCCAGCACCAGCGGGACGATCGCCGTCGGCACGGATCCCGACGAAGTGCACGACGAGCGCCGCAGCGCTCCGCTCGAGATCATCGCCGGGTGGCCCTACTACCGAAGTAAGCTGTACGGCGAGCGCGAAGCGCTCGAGCAAAATCAGTCCGGTTTCGAAGTCGTGTGCGTTAACCCAACGCTGTTGCTGGGTCCTGGCGACGAGCGAGAGTCATCGACTGGCGACGTGAGGCGTTTCCTGGAACGGTCGCTGCCTGCCACGCCGGCTGGTGGCATGTCATTTGTGGACGTGCGCGACGCAGCCGATGCCATGGTGGCGGCGTTCGAGCGGGGTCGGGCGGGAGAGCGTTACTTGCTTAGCGCGAAGAACATGACGATCGCAGCGTTCTTCGCGCGGCTCGAGCGGTTGACCGGCGTCGCGGCGCCGCGTCTTAAGATGCCGAAGTCGCGCGCGCTAGCGCTCGGCGCGAACAAGCTGTTCAGTCAGGCGCTCAGAGCGATCGGCGGAGAGCCGAGCGTCGACGAAACCAGTGTCGAGATGGCCCAGTACTATTGGTACTGCGATCCGAGCAAGGCCGAGCGTGAACTAGGCTTCGCTCCCCGAGACCCCGGCGAGACTCTACGCGACACCGTGGCTGACCTTCGACAGCGGTCCGTTGTATTTCCGCGCGAGTTCGGCGCGGTCGGCGGGACACGGGTGATGACCGACCGATCAGCTGCGGGCTCGACTGAACGGAATCCGTCGTGACGCTCTCGGACGTCTTGTGGCGGGACGGTCTCGCGCAGGCAGAGCTGGTACGGCGTGGGGACATATCAGCGACGGAGCTGGTCGAGGCCTCGATCGCGCGGATCGAGAGCGTGAATCCGCAGCTGAATGCGGTGGTGACCAAGATGTATGACGCGGCCCGCCAGGTCGCAGAAGCTCCGCCACCGGGACCGTTTAGCGGTGTGCCGTTTCTGGTCAAGGATCTCGGGGCGTTTTGCGACGGCGTTCGACACACGGGCGGCTCGCGGCTGTTCGCCCAGCGCGTGGACGATCACGACTCGGAACTCGTGCGGCGGTATCGGGCATCTGGGCTGGTCATCGTTGGGAAAACGAACACGCCCGAATTCGGCATCCTGCCGACTACCGAACCCGCGCTGCTGGGCGCGACGAAGAACCCGTGGTCCCTCGATCGTTCAACCGGCGGGTCGAGTGGCGGAAGCGCAGCCGCTGT
>JAUIKB010000846.1 GCA_030430975.1 Polyangia bacterium | reverse complement strand
TCTACTTCAGCAGCAGCACGAAACAAGGCGACCACGGCACGGCCGAAGTGACCGGCGGCGACCCGACGAAGCCGGTCACGATCAAGCTGAAGTACGAGATGGAGTCAGCCGTGTCGCCCACTAGCAAGGACAAGAAGCGCAAGCTGGTGGTGAACGGCACGGTGGTCGCGCAGCCGTGCGGCGTGCTGCGTCGAGACTCCGATCCGAAGCCCGCCGACCATGCTGCGACCATGGCGATCGCGGGTTCGGACTTCAAAGTGCGCGGTGCGACCATACAAAAACCGTTCAACGACTACGTGCTCGAGTTGAGCTCGGATGGGCACAGCTGCGAGAGCAGCGGCTCGAGCGACATCAAGCTGCGCATTTCGCTTGGCGAAAAGTCACCGGAGGTCAGCACGCTGTTCCTGCGCGGCGACGTCATGCCGACGCAAGCCTCCGGCAGTGCTAAAGAAACCGTGACCGCCAAGTATGAGGGCAAGCTTTCAGGCGACGGCCCGCTCAAGGTTGAATTGGCGGGAAAGGCGGAGATCGCTGGCGGCTACACCGTAGCGTTGAGCGGAACGGTTAACGCGGAGCGTTGTAAGGAGTGATGGCTTCGGTCGCGCGGCCGGAACTTGACTGACGGCGTGTCGGCGCGGAAGCTACCGCGCATGGCTCGACTTGGCTGGGGACTTGTGTTGGCGCTCGGGACGGCTGCGGCCTGCTCGGCATCGGGTTCGGACGACAACGTGATCGGTTCCGCGGGCAGCGGGAACGCCGGCGCAGGCGGTAGCGCAGGTAGTGGCGCCAGCGGAGGCTTTGGAGGTTTTGGAGGCTCAGCCGGGAGCATCAACAACAGCATCGTCGTCATCGGTCCGGGTGCGGATGATAGCTCCCCCGGCAAGTTTGGCGGCGGCCCCGATGCCGCCAACAATCCCGAGTTCGTCTATCCCGAGGCCGGCATCATTACACCGCCCAACATGAACAGCCTGGAGTTTCACTTCAAGCCGGGCGTGGCCCAGACGCTGTTCGAGATCGAATTTCAGGCGCCCGGCGTCAGCTACGTTGTGTACATCGGCTGCGACAAGCTGAGCGACGGTTGCGTCTACGAGCCCGACGCAGACTTCTGGAAGACGCTCGCGGACACGTCGCGCGGCAAGACCGTGACGTATCGCCTGCGAGGCGTGAATGGCGCGATGCCGACCGCGGTTGGCGAGTCCGAATCCCGTGAGATCTCGTTCACGGAAGAGGACATCATCGGCGGACTCTACTACTGGAACGACGCTGGCGTCGTGCAGCGGTTCGAGTTTGGTGTCTCTGGCAACCAAGCGGAGCTGTTCCTCAACGCACCGCAGGCGGGTGCGGGTGTGTGCGTCGGTTGTCACGCCGTGTCGCCGAACGGTAAAAAGATCGTTGTGGGCAAGGACATCCCGGCGCCAGCGCCATACACCGTGTTCGACGTCGCCACGCGGCAGCCCGTGACCACCAGTCAAGGCAACGTCACCGGCGCTGCGAACTTCTTTACGTTCTCCCCTGACGCCGCGCAGATGCTGTACTCGGACGGCGTCAACATCGGTTGGCGTGATATCTCTACGGGAAATATCGTCGACCCCGCGGCGGTGATGAACGGGACGATGCCCGACTGGTCGCCGGACGGTTCGCATTTGGTGTTCTCGCGACCGAGCGCGCCGATCGGGATTCCGGTACCAGGTGTGGATGGCGGTTCCATCGAACTGTCGGAATTCGCCAGTGGTGCGTTCGGCGCATCGACGACGCTAGTGCCGTCGGGCGGCCAGAATAACTACTATCCGGCCTTCGCACCCGACAGTAACTGGATCGTGTTCAACCGTTCCGCGAGCAACCAGAATTCGATGTCCAACACCGTGGACGGCGAGCTATGGGCGATCAGTCGCGATGGTGGCTCACCTGTGCGCATGGACGCCGCATCCGATCCAGGCTGGACGTCTTGGCCGAAATGGGCTCCCCATCAGCACACGCTGCAGTCCAAGAAGGTCATGTACTTCACGTTCTCGACTGACCGCGCGTACGGCCTGCGACTCGCCAAGGGCGCCAAGACGCAACTATGGATGACGGCGTTCGATCCCCAGAAAGCAGCAGCCGGGATGGATCCCGCTGCGCCAGCGTTTCGCTTGCCGTTTCAGGACATCGGGACGGGCAATCACATCGCGCAGTGGGTCGCCCGGATCGAACGCAAGGACTGCGAAGACGTCAATGAGTGCGAGGGCGGCGAGCGCTGCGAGAACGGCGTGTGCGTTCCCAACATCAAGTAAAGGCGTCAGTAGCTGAAGTTCAAGCCTAAGCCGGGTTGGATTACCAGGTGGGCGCCGCGCTCGCTGGTGCCCATATACGAATAGAAGCGAGTGTTGAAATCGAGCAGGAGCGCGTCGGTTTTGACCAACTCGAGCCCGAGGGTCATGCCAATCGCGAACTCTGTGCGCTTCTCGAGACGCACAACGCCGGCCCGGAAGCCAAGATATGGGTTGAACGTCGTGCGCTCCCCTCGGCCGAGAAAGTCGGAATACAGTTCCGAACCGACCGTACCGATGAACATGTCCAGCCCGCTCTTGCTGTTGCCGTCGAGTGACTCGGCGAAGTCCGCATCGAAGGCCAGAGCGCGCATGAACCAGATCGACAGGCCCCCGCCGCCGTACGTTTGGGTGCCGCCCCGAAGATCGAAGAATACGGCGGTGCGTACGCCCGGGTGCAGCTTTGGCTCAGCGTCGAAGTCGCTGCTCTTCCGTTTGGAACTCAGTTTCACGTAGATGGTCGAGCGCCTAGCTCGGTCTTTCATCCAGCGGAGGTCGCCAAGCACGCGCTCTCGGTCGGTGCGGACCCGGGCGAGTGCTGACTCAAGCGCAACCATATCCGACACGTTCTTGGCCTGGGCGAGCAGCTCTTCGTAGCGTTTCAGCGTCTGGTTCAGATTGCGAAGGAGCGTTTCAGCGTCGGCGAACTCTCGACCGATGTCTTTGCGTTCAATGCGTCGGTTGAGCAGTTTGCCGACGCTTGGCAGGCGGTCGAGAAATGCCGTGGCGTGTTCACTGGGGATGCGCAGCGATAGCGCGGCACCGCCCCGCGACGAGGTGTCGCTGGTCACGTCGTTCACGATCTCCCCGCGCAACGCCGCGACTGTTGAACGTATCGACTTGAGCGCGGCGGGAACGCTGTCGACCTCAAGGTCGACGTGCGCCTCCAAATCGATCATGTCTTTGGGTCGAGCACCCGGTTTCGCGACCGGCACGGCGCTCGGCGCCGTACGCTTAGGGGTTGGTGCGGAGCCGCCACCCATGCCCGCGGCCAGGCCGCTGAGTCCTCCGCTCAAGCTGTCCGCTGGTGCCGCCTGAAACTCCGCGCTGGAGCTTAGCTGCAGCATCGCTGCTCGACTTCGCGCGGGCTGCGCATTGCGATACGTCTTGGGCGGCTGCACCGGGATCGGTGACGGGGCGCTCGGCGTCACTTCATACGAATGGGTCGAGCAGCCAACGCTGAGCAGCGCAACCCACAACAACA
>JAUIKB010000845.1 GCA_030430975.1 Polyangia bacterium | reverse complement strand
GCTTCGTCCGGTGAGAGTTTCGGTGAACCTGTCCACCAAGCAGCTCAGCAACCATGAGTTCGCCAACACGGTCCGAAGGGTGATCGAGCAGACCGACCTCGACCCCAAATGGCTGCAGCTCGAGCTCACCGAAACAGCGCTGATGGGCAGTCTCGACGCGACGCCGGCCAGCCTCTACAGCTTGTTCTGCATGGATGTGCAGCTCGCTATCGACGACTTCGGCACCGGATACTCTTCGCTGGACTACCTGCGCAAGCTACAGTTCGACACGCTCAAGATCGACAAGAGTTTCGTAGATGAGATCGCCGTCGACCGCCGCGCGGCCGCACTGGCTCGCTCGATCATCTCCATGGCGCACAGTCTGCGCATGAGTTCCCTGGCCGAAGGGGTGGAAACGCCGGAACAGCTCGAGGTGCTGCGAGCTTACGGCTGCCATATGATACAAGGCTACTTGGCTAGTCGGCCGGTTCCCGCTCAGGAGTTCGGCGAACTATTGCATCGCGACGCCCGACTGCTTGCCGAAGGCGACGCATCGCGCCAACGCACGCCGCGTCAGCCATCCCGTCCTAAATTAAACCCGACGGACCGCAACCTGGCCGCCAGGATCGCCGCCTTGAGCCACAGCGCGCCCGACGGCGACAGACCTTCGAGCTAGAGGGCTCTATAGCCGCGCAACGCGCTCCATCCAGCCGGGGAACCACGCGCGCAGCTCCTCCACCGGACGGCTGCGTTCCGGCCCGGGAGGAAACGGCAACTGCGCCGGGAAGAACCCGCGCGCTTCGGCGATCAGCTTCAGCGCCCACGGATAAGGCAGTTTTTCGAGCCGCTCCAGAGCTTCGCCAAACAACGCAGCCGCCGCCTGGAATCGCTCAGCGTCGCCGGCGGCGTCGGCGTCAAACAATGCAACCGTCACTTCGGGAATCACGCTGGTAGGCCCGGAGATGACGCCGTCGATGAGCTTGCGCTCGATCGCTTCCACCAGCACCATGTCGTTGCCGAGAATGCGGCAGGCGCCGAGTTCCGGACGCGCGGTGAGCATCTCCAGCGCATCGAGTTGGCCGCTGGAGTCCTTCACGCCCACGATGTTCGGAACGGTTTCGATCAGGCGTACGATGACCTCCGCTTCAATCGGCGAAGTGAACGCTGCAAGGTTGTAGACCAGAATCGGGCCGGGGATGCGGGCGGCTGCGGCGCGGTAGAAGTCTTCGAGGTCCTGCTGGCTGTAGCGAAAGAAATGCGGCGGCGGCAACAGGATCGCATCCGCGCCGCCTGCGGTGGCGTGAGTAGCCAACTCGACCGCCTCGTCAAGGCGCATCGCACCGCAACTCGCAATCAACCAAGCTCGCTTGCGCAAGACCGCTGCGGCTCGTTCCAACACCTGCCGGCGCTGTTGCGCGCTCAGGTCCGCGTACTCGCCTGTACCGCCCGCAGTCACGAACCCCGTTACGCCGTGCTCAACTCCGAACTCCAGATTCGCTTCAAGACTCGCTGGACGCAAATCGCCTGAGGCCTCGCGCGGCGTAAGGACGGCCGCTAGAGGCCCGGTAAACGTAGGTTGCATGATGGTCGAGCCCCCATTGTGTTCCTCCGACGCTATTGCCCGCAAGGCCTCACGGATATCGTATTTTTCTATGGATCGAATGATCGACGCCGCTGCCGGCCCCAGCGACTTCGGCGGACGACTGGGCTTACAGACAACCTGAACCGGCGGCCCTGTCGACGCAGGTGGAATCGCCTCGCTGCGATCTTTCCTTCCTCATCGACAGACGCTGCAGCCACGACGCCGCAGCGTTTCGTCGGTTCGCTCTTACGGTTTCGCTATCCTGGGACGCTATGGCCGCACCCGATTCCTCGGTTGGACAGGACCGCCGGATCACCGATGCCGACGCCCCCCTGCAGCTTGTCTTCCCTGCCTGCGAGCACGGCATCGGCGATGTCATCACCTCTCCCGATTCGCCGCAGCTCATCGACGGAGTAATCGCAGAGCCGTTTTCGCTATGGCCCGACGACCGCGGCTACTTCATGGAAGTGGCTCGAATGAGCAAAGGCCTGGCGGGCGGTCTCGACCCGGCACAGGCGCAGGTCTCCGCCGCACTGAGCTATCCCGGAACCATCAAGGCGTTCCACTATCACCTGCACCAGACCGACTACTGGACGGTCGCTTCAGGGCTGTTGCAGGTGGCGCTGGTGGACCTTCGCGAGAAATCCCCCACTTTCGGGCGCCGCAACACCATCTACGTCGGCGTGCTACGGCCATGGCGGCTGTGGATTCCGCCGGGCGTCGGGCATGGCTACAAGGTGATCGGCGAACAGCCGGCGGTGCTGGTCTACTTGACCAGTCAGCACTACAACGCCGCCGATGAGGGCCGCATCGCCTACGACGACCCCGGCATCGCCTACGACTGGGAACTGCAGCACAAGTAGCCCCCCGAGTTCGGGAGTTTCTTGCGCGGCCCGTCCCGTTGTCTTAGCATTGAGCCCTGACAGCAGTGACTGGAGGCTTGGACGATGAAACGAATCACGATTCTCCCGGTTTTCGCGCTTGGACTCGCCCTCACCCTGGGGCTGAGCGCACAAGACGCTCCCAACATCCGCAGCCCCGACATCGACTCCGAAACCCCTGACGGCGCCTTGATTACCCAGGCCGCCATGTCGGAGGACGTGGCTGAGAAGATTCCGCCTCTTGAGAAGATGTTGGCCGACCACCCGGACTCCCGCTACCGGGGCTACGCCCTGTTCCAACTCCAACAAGCCTACTTACAGCAGCAGAATCACGCCAAGGTCATCGAAGTCGGCAAGCAACTGCTTGAGATCGTTCCCGAAGACCTTGAAGTGCTGCACAACGTGAACCAGGCGATGGTGCAGCAGCAGCAGTGGGAAGAGCTCTATCCGCAGCTGGTGTCCACCCGGCCGATCGCCGAAAAGGTTGCCGCCGAGCCCAAGCCATCCGACGAGGATGAGGTCGCTCAGTGGCAGGGCAGGGTGGACTACGCCAGCGGCGTGACGGGCTGGCTGCAGTGGGCCACCAATACGGCCATGACGCAGCAGACCGACCCGCAAGCGCGGATCGTATGGATGGACCGGCTGAAGGAGAACTATCCCGAGCACGAAAACGCCCAGAACCTCGAGATGAAGTATCTGCTGGCCTACCAGCAGTTGGGCGACCAGGAGAACATGCTCCTGTGGATGAAGAAAGCCGTCGACGCCGGCGTGCAAGACCCACAACTGCTCTACAGCCTGGCCGAGGACGCCTACGGCAAGGAAGACCGCGCCCAGGCTCGAGCCTACGCCGAGCAGATGTTGCCGATCGTCGAAGCCGATCCGCCTCCGGCCAACCTTACGCCGGAAGATCTGGCCAAATGGCAGGCCTACGCGCACTTCGTAATCGGGCGCACCTACGTCGCCGAGAACACCAAGAACGCCTACCGGACCGGACGCTCGCACCTGCTCAAGAGCGTAGACGTGCTGAAGGCCGAGGGCGGCCCCCGCTACCACCTGCTGTCGTACTTCCTGGGC
>JAUIKB010000844.1 GCA_030430975.1 Polyangia bacterium | reverse complement strand
GCCGGCAGTGGGCTCGAGCGTGGAGCTGCCGGCAACGGAACTGAAACAAATATTTTTGGCGGGGAAATAGTAGCTTGGTTCAGCTACCGAGGCGCCGACCAGTCGAGTGCTGGGCAGTTGAACTCGGTTCCGGTCGGGAAGGTCAGGCCGAAGTGACGATCGAGCAGTTCCAGCAGTTGCGTCGGCGAGTTGATTTGAGTCTTGTCGCTCTTGCCGTTAGGACCGCGTCGCTTGAAAGTGCGGTCGATCAGGGTGACGCGGCCGTCGTCGGTCCCGCGCGCCACCATGAGGTGATGTTTGAAGTTCGAGTCCGGGTGCGTGCTGGTGTACCAGTTCGCCACCTCGCGATCGATGGCGGGCATCTGTTCGAGCGTTAGTTCGCACAGCTCGATCCACTCGTCGCCCAGCCGCACGTGATGGAAGAGCCGTGCCTCCGGGTCGCGCCGGCCGTCGTCCGTCCAGGCGCCTTCGCGAGCCAGTCGACGAGGTTCATGCGGTGTTTGTTGGATGTCGGTCGTGTCCAGCCGCAGCGCACAGGTCGGCGACAGCGCGCCGATCCCTACGTCGACTAGGTAGGGCCGATCTTCGAGCGTCACTTGGAGCGCCATGTGGGTGCGTGGCGGAGTGAAGTCACGCGGACGCCCCTTGCGCACCCGAGCCGACAGCGGGACCGCGTCATAGCCGAGCGCCGTCAGCACGTGCAGCAGCAGCGAGTTCTGTTCGAAGCAGTACCCGCCGCGGCGGTCGGCGATCAGCTTGCGCTCGACGCTCGCCGGATTCAGGTCGATGTGGCGGCCCAGCAGCACGTCCAGGTTCTCGAATGGGACCGCCTGGACATGAGCGCACACCAACGCGTTGAGGTTCGCCAGCGTCGGTACCCTGTCGGCGCTGCAGCCGATGCGGTCGAAATAGGCATTCAGGTCGGGAGTCCAGGCCATCGGAGCCGTGTAGCACGGTTGGAATGCGACCCGGTTGCGGTTGCGCGATCCTGCTTCCTAGAGTCTAGACGAGGTCTTCACTTCCAGCGCGTTTCGATCTCGCAGCGGTCGTCGCCGTTGCCGCCGCCCGAGCGGATCCGAACCCTAGGCACTTTGACCCCGGCCTGGACCAGGAACTCCTCGACGCAGCCGAGCTGTTCGAGCCACAGATTGCGGTCGAACCCGACGCAACCCTCGTACCGCGTAACCCCGTGACCGGGGCCGAGACGCTCGAGTGTCACGTCCGTAGGTCTGAAGTAGGACTGAAAGAAGCGAGCGCCCTGACGCTGCAGCGTGTCCACACTGATCACCTTGAACAACAAGCGATGGACGCCGTTAACCTCGCGCTTGATCGACGCCTGGCCGACCTGCCGTGCGAACATCAGCTCACCGGACGCCTCGACGCCTGACGCGAACAACTCTCGGTACCAGCGAATCGGATACCAGCCCGTTGCGATCACCGCGCCGAGCGTCAGCGCTTCGGAGGCTTCGGTGGACATCCCCTGAATGACCTGGGCGCGGAAGTCGGCACCCTTGAGGTCTTCAATGGCCCCTAAGACACTCACGAACGTTGTGCCCCGAACTTCAATCTCTTGGCTCACGGTTGAGCCTCTCGCCACATGAGCCACATTCGAACACCCCCGCCGATGTTGATGAGCTCCTGCGTTGCGAAGCCAGCACGTTCGTACAACGGAACATTGCGCGCGTTGGAGCTTTCCAGATACGCCGGCAGGCCCTGCGCGTCGACGGTTCTCAGGCCGTCGTTGAGTAACTGCCCACCGATGCCCCGGCCCTGTCTGCTGCGCTGTACGGCTACGATGTTCAGATAGTAGTGCGGTGCCGTGGGGTGATGCCGCTGCATCAAGCTCATGATTCGCATGCCGCGCGGTGTACGCGCACCGAGCATGGCGGGCAGCTTCGGCACGTTACGGAGCTTGTCGAGGTTGGTCACTTCCCAGCGGTGGGGAGGAGCCCACACGGCGGCCCCGTCGCCGGACGCGTGCACAACTACGCCTTTCCACTTGTGATATCGCTCCACAATCGCTCGAAAATAGACGGCCCAAGCGCTGTGGCGATGGCGCCCGCCGCGGAACCCGTAGTTCATGACGGGATCGTCCTCATATGCGTCCACAAGCATGTCGACAATCGCATCGAAGTCGCTTGGATCAGCCAGGCGCGTCTGGGGTCCGGTCAGCGCGTCCACGGTCATCGGCTAAAGGTTTTCGTACTCGGGCGGAATGTCCGTCTCGATGATCTTACCGCCGGCCAGCGCAGCTGATTGCTTCGCCTGACTGAGCACGACCTGGTTGTGCAGCTTGAGCCCGCCCTTCGTGAAGAACTTGGCAAAGCTCGATGATTGCTCCTGGTAGAGGAATACCTTGGTGACTTTGGCGGCGGTGCTCACGCCCAACCGAGCCAGGTCGTCCGCCGAGGCCTCCGTCACGATGAACGTCGAGCCGCCTGCGATCGGCGAGCCTTCTAGGTACTGGTACTCCAGGATATGCGGCTTGCCCGCCGGTGGACTCAAATCGAGTTTCGAGATGACGCCGAAGTCACTCGTCTGCTTGTTTTCGATCTTGCAGAGAATGTCCTGGATCTCGTCGTCGTCTACCAGGTCACCGAACAGCCTACGCCACTTGTCGGGCAGCTCTTTAGCGACTGCGCCCTCTACGCTGTATCTACCTTGAAATTTTTCGCCCAACTGAAAGGGTTGGCCTGTGTTAGCGGCCAAACGATCGACCCGAATCAGACCAAAGCGCCGGTCCGGGTCCATCATTATCTGGTGAAACGCGTTGGCGAACGTCGCAGCGTCCACGTCGACGAAGATCTCGTGCACGTCGCGCTTGATCGAAATGTCGTCGTTGGCGTCTAGTGGAATCAGCTGGCGCTTAGCGAGCTGAGCCTCCCACTTCGAGCGCTCTTCAGCGTCCACGCTGGTCGGACAGCCAGAGCCGCAGCCGAGGCATCCCGGCAGCGCTGCGCTGCTTGCGAAAATGAGTCCGACGAGCATGGCCCGCGCCGCGCCTGATCTCCCCATAGGGACGTTCTAGTTTAGGTTCCCATCGTTCGGCAAGCGGTTGACGAATGGACACGAGACGTTCAGCATTCCGATCGCGAGGGGTTACGGGTGACGAACGGCTGGGTGAGTCGACGCGCGGTGCTGAAGGCCGCGGCAACGGGCGCTGGATCGCTCCTGCTAGATGGCTGTTGTGCGTGCAAAATCCGCACGAATTACCGTTGGAATAACGCGCTTCAGATAGACGGCGTCGATGCACGCAGAATCAGCGACCCAGCTTCGCTGGCCGAGTTAGTGAGCGTCGTCAATACCGCCGAGAGCGAGAACGCTTCAGTGCGGATGGTCGGATCCGGCCACAGTTTTTCAGACGTCGCGTTCAGCGAGGACTATCTGCTCAGACCCTCGCGGCTCACACGCATCTTGCCGCTCAACGTTGGGCGCCTCCGGCCGGCGCACAAGTCACGTCGCCTGGTGCAGATGCAGAGCGGCGTGCGCATCCGGCAGCTCAACCCGTATCTGTCG